>CAYJTX010000442.1:0-1614 GCA_964372615.1 uncultured Bacteriovoracaceae bacterium
CATAGAGCTCGCCCACGGTCGTGCGGCCGTTGTCGTACTGGAACTGCCAGAGCCACTGCTTGGCGATCACCCGGATCTCCATCGCATCGCTCGGGGCGCGGATCATCTTGACGTAAACGACGTAGCCCCAGACGAAGATCACCATGAGGAGAATCGTCGGAACGACCGTCCAGACGGCCTCGAGCAAGTGGTGGTCGGTGATGTACTTCGAGCGGGGATGGGCGCTTGCCCGGTACTTGATCGCGAAGACGATCATCCCGCCCACCACCAGCACGAAGAAGACAACGCTCAGCCAGAGCAGGAAGTTGTAGAGATCATCCCAGGACCCGGCGATGTCCGTTCCCTGGATCGGCAACGTGCTGGCATGTGCTGCGGTGAAGAACATGGACATCGCTCCTTTGGACGCGAGCCTCCCGGCCCGAAGTCACGCGAGCCTGCCGGCTCGACTAACCTTGACCCCCCGGCGGGCCCCCGTCATGCCGGGCCAGCCTCCGCTGCCTGCGCCAGAAGAGCGCCAGGTAACCGCCGAAAACCAGGACCGTGCCCGCGCCGCTCGCCTGCATCACGCGAGCGATCGCGAAGGAGTAGCCTCTCTTCGTCGGATCATACCGAAAGCAAAGCAACACGAAGCGATCGACGATCGTACCGATCCTCCCGTCAGACGCCTCGAGCAGTGCCAGCTTCAGATTTTTCGCGGTGTACTGGATGCCGTAAAGCACGCGGGAAATGCGGCCCTCCGGGGTCAGCAGAAAGATCCCGGCTGCGTGGGCATACTCCTTCTGCTTCTCCTCCCAGCGAAAGCCGAAGCCGACCTGCGCCGCGAGCTTTCGGATCTCGGCCTCCTCGCCCGTGAGAAAGTGCCATGCGTTTTCGGCCCCCGGGCGGCCGAGAGATTTCAGCATCGACTCCTTCTTGCCCCGCGCGAGCTCGGGCCCTTCCCGGTGATCCATGCTGACCGTCACGACTTCAAACTTCTCCCCGGGCGACCAGTCGAGCTCCTTCAAGCCCTCGAGAACTCCGTTCAAGACCAGGCCACAGAGGGAGGGGCAGCCGTAATAGACGATGTTGAGAAGAACAGGACGGCGCGACGAGAAGTACTTCGCAAGAGTGACCGTCTCACCGCTTTCGTCTTTGAATCGAATCGAGCCCAACGCGACCGACTCCCCCAAGCGCTCGGTGATTCCAACGCCCTGCAGCTCAGGGGGAACGACTCCTGCCGGAAGGGGCGCGTTCGAACGAGCCATCGGGGGTTGCGCACTATCCGTTCCGAAGGGCCAGGCGGGCGACACGCCGAGGGCCATAGTCGCCGCCGCGACAAAGACCATCCACCGGGGAGTGACCCCGAACAGCGTAAGCCGGCGCAAGGCACCGGCGGGCGGCGGATGATAATTCCAGGTGCGCGTCATGGGCAAAATGGGCTTAGTTCCACATCTAGCGCCAAAGCGAGATGACATTCAAGTCAAGAACAGGTATCGGCGGAATTCTGAGCGAAGGAAGTCTCTTCGCGCGCGCCGAGCGAGATCCAGGGTCTCGGTTCAAGAGGTCATCCATGACAGCTTCGGTCGGAATTTCGAAGGCGCTCCGATTCCAGTTTTTCGGATCGCGCGCACGGAT
>CAYJTX010000442.1:1624-3026 GCA_964372615.1 uncultured Bacteriovoracaceae bacterium
CTCGCTCTCGAAGTCCGGAATCGTCGCGCTCGTCGGCATCAGCGTTCTGGCCGGCTACCTGGTCGGGCAGCCGCTCGAAGTGCCGTTCGACACCCTGCGTTTCGCTCAGACTCTCGTGGGCATTCTCCTGCTCGCATCCGGGTCGGCCGCCCTCAATCAGCTTCAGGAGGTCGCACTCGATTCCAGGATGCCGAGAACAGCCAGGCGCCCCCTCCCGTCGGGCGAAATTTCCCGAACAGAGGCGATCGCCTTCACATCCGTCGCCCTGGCCGGGGGTGCCGCGCTCCTCTTCACCCTCGACGCGAAGGTGGGATGGCTCGGGCTCCTCGCGCTTGCCTGCTACAACGGCCTCTACACACTCTGGTGGAAGCCGCGCTGGGCCTTCGCCGCGGTTCCGGGCGCGGTTCCGGGCGCGCTGCCGGTCCTTATGGCTCACCTCGCCGCGAGCGGCGACCTCCGGGCGCCCGGCGGCTGGTACCTCTTTTTCATCCTCTTCTTCTGGCAGATGCCCCACTTCTGGGTGCTCGCGCTGCGGTACCGCGCGGACTACGAGGCGGGGGGCGTTCCAACCCTCCCCGTCGCGCTTGGCGCCGGCGTCGCCGTGGCCCACACCGTGCTCTGGTGCCTGGCCTACGTCGCCCTTGCCCTCGTAGCGCCGCTCTTTCTCCCGGTGGGCTCAGTCTATCTCGTCACGGCTCTCGCGACTGGCGCCGTGCTGCTCACGCTCCTTCGCTCGTTCGCGAGGAATCCAGAGAGCGGCCGCTGGCTCACCTTCTTCCTGGGCGTGAACTTCAGCCTGATCGTGCTTCTCGCGGCGCTCGCGGCGGATCTCTGGAGCGTCTACCTGATTCCCTGGCTGACTCGTTGACTGAGAGTTGAGGATTGACGCGAGCACGGGTCCGCACTCCGACGTCGGAGTGCCAGGGCATCCGCAAGCGGTAGCACTACTTCGTTAGGTACTCCACGCGGCTTACACGGGGAGGGGGAGGGAGGGCGGGCCAAGGGCGCCGGGTGCTCGCGGACGGCATCCGGTGATGGGCGCGAAGGTCGGTGCCGGTGCGCGGCGGGCTGTGGTGTCGCGGTCGCCGGTCCGAGGTGAGGCGGCGGCCGGTGGTCCGCGGCGGCCGCGTGCGCTCGTGCGGACCTCGTCGGTGCGGTGGTTCGTCCGGCCGCGCTCGTGCTCGGCGCGAGGGTGAACAGGTTCGTTCGGCAAGACGTGCCCCGTATGCCGCTGGTCACGACCCGTCGAGCCGGAAGGCTCGCGTGAGGTAGGGAGCCATCTTCTGCGGACCGAAGGCCAGGATCGCGGCGAAGTTCTGATGCTGTTTACACAGCAGGCGCAGGTTCCCGGGCGCGTGCGAGCCGTCTTTCGCGAACGGCTCCCGGTGGTCAAGCTCCAGGC
>CAYJTX010000443.1:0-3014 GCA_964372615.1 uncultured Bacteriovoracaceae bacterium
TCAGCAGTTCCATCGCGGCAACCGGTTCGCGAGTCGTGCCCGCGTTCACCACGCTCGGCACCGTGCCCCGCGCATTGAAGGTATAGCCCCAGGAGACGTTGAGCTCATGCGGGACGATCGTCACGTTCGTAAGGTAGCGCCCCTTGCCGTTGACCCGTCCGTTTGCCGTGTAGAGCACGCGGAATTTGAACGTCACGACCTCGGATCCGTAAAGATTCTCGTACGCGACCTTGAATACGCGGGCCCGCGGCACATCCCAGCTTTCCAGCTGCTGCCAGGCCACCGCGCCCTGTGGTAGGGCGTTCGCCGTGTCCGACCGGTAGTTCACCACCGGCCTGTTGGCTTCGATGATCTTCCAGATCTTCTTTCCCATGTTGATGATGCGGTCGAGGATCACCTCGGCCTCGTCGAGCTCGGGGATCCCGCTCCCCGGCGGATCCGTCGGCAGCGGCACGTCCAGCTCGGCGCCCTCGCCCAGCTCCAGCACCTCGACGATCTTCGCGTCGCCAATCGTCAGATAGCGTTCATCGATTTCATCTAGTCGCGAGCCTCTCGGCTCGACCGCCCCCGCGGACGTGGCCCCCAGAATGGCCATCGCAAGCAGCGCCGTCACTGCACTTCGCAATGTCATGGATTCTCCCACACAGTGTCTCGCGACAGCCGCGACCTGCCCCACTGCCGATCGCCAGTCCCGAGAGTTGGGCGATATCTACGCCCGAACTCGCGGGCCCCGGAATTCTTTCTTCTGTCGCCCCGCGCTGATCTCAGGACAGACGAAAGGCGCGGCGCGGCGCAGGCTCCCTCTCTCGAATAGAATCGAGCTGAACCAGGCCTTCCGGGCCGCTCTGAGGGCCGAGGATAGCCTCAGAACCAGAACGCGAGTTCCAGCTGGGCGTAGGGCCGCGTGTAGGATTGGCTCGCGAGCTGCCCCGAGGAGTCGGGGAGGCCCTGGAATCCACTGGACTGGTTTTTCGAGAACTGCAGAGTCAGCGAAACAGTGACCGCGTCAATGACGAGCGGACGCGAGACTGTGACGGCCGGCACGAGCAGCAGATCCTTGCGATTGGGCGGCGCGACGGGAGCCGGGGCAGCCTGCTGGCCTGAGGGCGGAGGGGGCGGGGGGGGCAGGTTCTCTGGGTCGTAGAGGCTCAGCGTCGCTGAGAAGCTCGGCGCGACCGAGATTCTCCAATACACCTCCCAGCGGTAGGACGCCGTGGCGCCGACTGACCAATAGCGCGAAGCGAGCGACCCGCTCGTGACGCTCGCGGCCTGGCCTGGCTGGTTTGTAATGACCGCCTTCTCACCCAGGTTTCGTGACGCGAGGACGTCGAGATAGCCGCCGTTTGTGTCGGAGTACCAGCTCGCCGTGGCATGGCCGCCGAGCGACGTGCTCCGGGTTCCGAAGAAGGTCCGCGTGAAATCGACCGCGACATAGTAGGAGCTGCCCGTGCTCGCGTAATAGGTCGCGGAGGGGCTGATGGCGACAGTCTTGGAGCTGGGAACCCAGTTGTACCGATAGTCGGTGTAGCTGAGAGAGGCCGCCGGCGCCCACCTCTCCGTCGCATAGTAGGTGGCCTTCAGCGCCGCCGAGCCGCTGGCGAGGCTGTAGGCCTTCTGCTGCGAATACTGCGTCAGCGAGAAATCCAGCGGCGTGGTCAGCCGGACCTTGCGGCCCCGCACCCAGTTGAGGTCCAGCCCGGCCTTGGCGACGTAAGCGCGGTCCCGGATGATGTTCGCTGTATCGACCGTCGTCTGCGAGCCGGGGCGCTGCCCCACTGAGGACTTGCCTGCCTTCGGCGCGCTGAAGGTCGTGTACTGACTGGTCGAGGACGAAACGTTGCCGTCGTAGACGAAGCCCAGCCCACCGCGCACGTAGAAGAACGGATCGCCCTTCTGTGAGTCGAGATCGACGAGCGCCTTCTGGCAGGTCTCCAGGGTCCAGTAGCCCTTGGGGGAAACCTTCACGCACTCCTCGAACGCGCTTCGAGCCTGGCCGAACTCGTCGAGCGCGTAGCGGGCGGCCCCCTTCCAGTAGAGGAAATCCGGTTCGAGCTTCCCGGGATTGCGGGTTTGGTGAATCACCAGGAGGGATGCCTCGTACCGATGAAGCCCCTGTAACGCCTGGACGTAAAGCAGCCGAGCGTCGGTGTTGGCCGGATTCCCCTTGAGGTGCTGCTGAAGGGCGGTCTTCGCCTCCTCGAAGCGACTCGCGTTGAGGTTGCAATACCCGGACTTGAACAGGGCGCTCTGGCGGTGCTCGCCGGAGAACGCCGGATCGCGCAGCGCATCGGCATAGAGCCGCATGGCCGAGGCGCAGTCGCCCCTCTGGTAGGCGGCGTCAGCCGCCCCCATTCGGGGGTCCGGCGCCGCGAACGCGATGCTCCCAGTTACCAAACACACGAAGACGCTGACGCGGATGGACACCAAGAGTCGAACCCCCGAAGTGGATTGAGTTTACTCAATGTCCTGCTCCGGGCATAGCGCATAGGGGGTCCAACCCCTCGATCGAGTCGAAGAGGTCATGCTGTACCTCGAGGCCCGCGCTCAAATTCCCGTAGTACGCGAGCGAGGGTCGATCACGGCCCCTCCCCGGCCAGATACGCCCGGAGCTTGTTCTAGACGCCCCCGTCGAGGCCGGTCGCCACGTCCTGCGCGAGCCGAAACAGCTCGTCCGCCGCGCCGCCCACTGATCTCGGTCTATACTATTTTTTATCAACATTTATTATTGCGTCGCGTCATGGTCTGTACTAGATCGCTGCACCGATTCGGGTGGGAACTCTCCCTCGGTCAACTCCCCGAAATCAGTATGGGTCGAGACCCCTGGGCCAGAGGTTGTGGCCATGAATTGCAAGGTCTTAGGATTGCTGGGAATCGCGGTCCTCTTTCAGGGTGCACCAGCGCTCGCGGGCGAAGACGTGGTCGCCAGATTCCGCGTGCTGCAGCTGAACATCTACGGGCGCGATTACAACGATTGCGAGGCTCGCTACCGTGCCATCGCGCGAAACATCGTCGAG
>CAYJTX010000444.1:0-3011 GCA_964372615.1 uncultured Bacteriovoracaceae bacterium
TTCGCCGTCGCGAGCGGAGCCGTGCTCGGAGTCGTGGGATTCTGGGGCTGGCTCATGCGGCCTGGCGCTGTACCGGTACTCGGGGTCGCGTGGTGGGCGCTGGTCGGCCTCATCACCTTGGCCTGGATTCCCTGCTACCCGCATTACGTCCTAGTGCTCGCGCCGCTGCCCGCGCTCCTGCTCGCGGGCGCGTTCGAGCTGCCTGGATTCGATACCTCGTGGAGTCGAGTCCTGCGGTGGCTCAGGGCCGGGCATGCGGCTTCGCTCCTCGCGCTAACGGTGGGGATTCTCGTTTGGGTGGGCGCGCGCGGGGGCGCGGCGGGTGATTACGGGATCTCGTACTCGGTGAGGCTTGAGCAGGCGGAGTCGCTCAGTGCGGAGCTTGCGGGGGGAAGCCCACAGGCTGAGCTGTTCCCGAGTCAGTGCGGTGCGCCGCCCCTGGAGGTGGCGTGGCTCGCACGCCAGGTCCGGGAGAATCCGGCGATTCTATCGGGTCTCTTGTGCGATGGCTGGGTCCTGCATGCTGTCCGACGACAGTACCGCTGGACGACTCGAAATCAGGGTCCTTGAGGACTCATCAAGGTCGCGGGTCCTTGGGGTGGGGCCCAGGCGGTGCAGATCGATGAATTCTCAAGACCTGCCTCGCCCCCATCGCCCACTGGGTCTTTGAAAGATAGCCGCGCAGGAGCTTGGCGTCCCGCGAGCTGAGGGCCGCTCTCTGGAGTATCCGCCGAATTTTCCTGGCCATCCGGTCCGGATTTCCTGCCGAAGTCACTCCAGCGTCTTCCAGTGCTTGCCGCCAATGATCGAAGAGGCCCTCGAGCTCCACGTGGCTGGCGGCCTCGTCACGTGGGTCGTTCGCCTCTTTCGCTGCTGCGGTCCCGGAGTTTAGGCGGTCCTCAAACAAACGCGCGAGTACGACCGCCACGGCATGGCTCAGGTTCAGCGACTCAAGCGCCGAGTCTGTCGGGATGCCGGCGACGAACGCGCAATGCATGAGCTCCTCGTCATCGAGTCCGAACTCCTCGTTTCCGAAAACGAGCGCGATCCGTCCACGCGGGCTCGAGAGCGCGGGACAGGTGGAGAACGGGAAGTGGACATTTCGGCGCTTGCCCGAACGCCGTGTGAAGCCGACGGCCTCGGTGAAATCCGCGAGGGCGGACTCGAGGGTGTCGAACGTGCGCGCTGACTCCAATACCTCTCGGGAGGGCGGAACTGCCATCTTGAGGGCGTCATCGGAGCGCCAATCACAGGCAGGCGCGACCAGCCTGAAGTCCGACACTCCGAAACAGGTCGCGGCACGGGCGCACGAACCGACGTTACCGGGAAACTTGGGGCGACAGAGAATCAATCCGAATTGCTTGAGAGGACGCATATTTGGCCGAGCCTGATTTCTCAAGGAAACCTCCGTGCGGGAGCCGCGTTCTATCCAACGGATAGGCATATTTAGCGACTCTGGGAGATCCTTGTCCATGTACAAGTCCGCTCAATCGGAATGTCTTACCGATCGGCGATGCCGTAACGGGCACTCGCTCCGCGCGCAGTGGGTGGTGGGCGCGCTCGCTCTGATTCCAGCGATCCCGGTGTGGGCGGCGGGAACGCCCGAGTGTCTTCGGGCGCAGTTTGCGGCCCTGGAGGAGGGTGCAGACTCAGTTGAAGCGAGAGGACGTCATGCGGCCTTCCTCTGCAGCCGCGGCGATCCCGGGGCGCTTGGCGCGTCCTGCCTGGTCAGCAGGGCCGAGAAGATCTCTGACGATGTCGGAAGCCGTTGGCAGCCTGAAGTCGTGGCGGCGCAGGCGTGCTCTGGGCCCTCCGCTGATTCGAAGGCGACGCTCGGCCGCTGCCTGGCGCGAGGCAAGTCGCTGCTCCGGCGCCTGGGGCGTTCCAAGGCCGAGGCGGCCTGGGGAGCGGCGTCAGGTTGCGCCGGCGGAACGACCGCTCAAGAGCTGGTGTCCTGCGCCGAGCAGGTGCTGGAGTCCGCGCCGACAATCTGGCTTCCTCGTCGGGTGCTCGAGCCCGAGGTCGCCCTCGGAGCGTGCGCGGGAGGTACTCAGGGCTCGACGGCGGTCACATGCCTTCGCGAGGTTTCTCAGAGGCTGCGGGGCTACGCGGCCTACCGGGATTCGGGCGCGGTGGAGTTTTCCGCGGCCCTCGCGTGCGCTGGAGGCGGCTCGGGTGAAGCCGCGATCGGCTGCATCACGAAGGTGGAGGCGGCTCTCGTGGATTCGAACCCGAAAATCTCGATGCGATTGGGAGCTGCAGGCGCTGCCTGCGCCGGCGGGAACGAGCCGGGAAGGGCGATCGCTTGCATTCGCGCGGCGCGTGCGTCGACGGACGTCTGGATCGGTGATCCCGCGAGCAGCACCTATTTTGCCGCCCGCGCCTGCTCGGGCGAGGCGTTTGACCTCCGTCTGGGGATCAGCGCTCGGCTGGCCGATCTTCCCGCTACGATCGATGATCAGTGCCATTGAGAGCAGACGCTCCGAAGCGTCGAAGTTCTAGACAGCTGTTCAAGATGTTGGCGGCTTCACGCACCCGGGACCTCGTCGTCGGAGCGTGGAATGGATCGGGGATTGCACCTACTGAGTGAGCTCCTTTTCACTTTTTTCGGAGGCTTTAGAGAAATGCGCAGCTCAGTCGCGAGAGCGTTCAGTGTGCTGATCCTTTCCCTGGCCGTCGTTCCGGCGGCCCTCGGCCAGTCCTACGAGGGCGAGGTCTTCGACGGCATCCGCCTATGCGCGACCGTCCGCCAGCCCGGAGTCCTCTTCCCGGCGGGTACACGGATCCACGTCAAGATCCGGTATGACCTGGAGGGCGATCGGCGCTTCGACGCGGGCTCCGGGCGAATCGGAATTGCGGGTGACTTCTGCTTCGATCTTTCGAGCGCCTTCGATATGGGAACTCACAGCCTTCGAGACGTCGGCGAAGTCGACGTCAGCGTTTCCGTCGATCCGTCCTCCAGCGAGCACCCTGCGGCCGAGATTCGCATGGCCGTCTCACCGAGCGGGGTC
>CAYJTX010000445.1:0-2566 GCA_964372615.1 uncultured Bacteriovoracaceae bacterium
GACGATCATGAGGATCTTGAAAAACGTGAGCTCGCCAGAGCGGTAGAGGCTCAAGGTGTTGCAGATACTTGCCGGAATGCCCGACGCGATCCCCGCGAAAATCAGCATGGAGATTCCGTTGCCGATTCCGCGTTCAGACATCTGCTCACCGATCCACATCAGGAAGATCGTACCGGCGGAAAGTGTCACGGTCGTGAGCAGGCGGAAGCCCAGGCCTGGCTCAAGCACGACGGAAGGACTGCTGACCTGCTCCAGGCCGCTCGCGATTCCGTAGCCCTGGATGAAGCACAGAAGGACCGTTCCGTACCGCGTATACTGGGTGATTTTCTTCCTGCCCTGATCGCCTTCCTTCTGGAGGTCGTGGAGATAGGGCCAGACAACGGTGAGAAGCTGGAAAATGATCGAGCTGCTGATGTACGGCATCACGCCCAGCGCGAAGATGCTGAAGCGTTCGAACGCGCCACCGCTGAAGAGGTTGAACACGCCGAAGATAGTGCCCTTCATGTTCGCCATGACCTGCTGAAGGGCGGCTCCGTCGACTCCCGGAACGGGAATATGGATCCCGATACGATAAACCGCCAACATCAGGATCACGAATAGGATCCGCTTCCGAAGCTCGGTAATCTTGACGAGTCCTTCAATGCCCGACATGGATCGCTTCGCTCCCTCTTTTTACGCCCAAGCGCGAGCCCGGAAGCTCGAGCTGCAGTTCAACTCAGGGTCACGGCCAGACGAAACCGCAGCCACCCGACAATGTTTCATGAAATCGCCGGACTCTCCAGCGTCAGGTCGCGGCCTTTGCAGCCGCCTTTGCCTTCTTGCGGCGATCCGGCCGGGGCTTCGGGCCAGGAATCGGCAGGAGCTCCACCCTTCCACCCGCCCTTTCGATCTTGGTCTTGGCCGAGGAGCTCACGCGATGCGCTTTGACTGTAAATACTCGCTTGGTTTCGCCCCCACCGAGGATCACGAGGCGATCAAATCGGCCCTGGGTCAGGCCTTCCCCAACCAGGCGGTCCAGGGTCACTTCTCCTCCCGCCTTGGCGTCCAGCCGATCCAGGTCTCCCACGTTGATCTCGGCGCTGGGCCGCCGAAAAACGTTCGTGAAGCCTCGCTTCGGAATACGCCGGTAGAGGGGCATCTGGCCCCCTTCGAACCCGGGTCGCACGCTTCCGCCTGAGCGAGCCAGCTGGCCCTTGTCGCCCTTGCCTGCCGTCGGCCCATGGCCTGAGCCCGACCCGCGACCGAGCCGCTTGTTCCGTTTCGTCGCCCCGGGATGAGCCTGAATTGTATTGAGCCGCAACATGAGGAATCCTCCACCACTTGCACGCGAGCCTTTCGGCTCACTCACGTCGTCTGACTGACGACCTCGACGAGGTGCAAAACCTTTTTAATCATTCCACGCACCGCAGGAGTGTTCTCGAGCGTACGCTGCTGTTCACGACGTTTCAGGCCGAGTCCCGCCACCGTCGCCCTCTGAACGGGATCGCACGCGATCGTGCCTTTCTTCAGGCGAATCGTAATCGTCCTCTTTTTCACGCCGGCCTGAGTCCCTGCAGTTCCCGATTCAGTGCCAGCTGCCCCTTTTTCCATGAATATCACCTCGATCAGAGAATCTCGGCGACGGTCTTGCCCCGCGCCGCCGCGATATCCTTGAAGGTTCGGAGCTGTTGCAGCGCCGAAAAAGTCGCCCGAACCACGTTGTGGGGATTGTCCCGTCGCAGAGACTTCGTCAGGATATTCCGAATGCCTGCGACCTCGAGAATCGCGCGCACCGAGGAGCTTGCGATGATACCCGTGCCCTCAGGCGCCGGCTTCATGAGGACACGGCTGGCCCCGAAATGACCGAGGACCTCGTGAGGAATGGTCGTTCCCTCGACGGGCACCCGAACGAGGTTCTTCTTGGCCTGTTTGCCCGCCTTCTTGATGGCCTCGGGAACCTCTCCGGCCTTCCCGAGCCCGACCCCGACCTGGCCCTTCTTGTCGCCAACCACAACGATCGCGGCGAAGCTGAAGCGCCTTCCGCCCTTCACCACCTTGGCGCAGCGATTGATATGGATCACCTTGTCCTCAAATTCGCTCTCTTCGGCGGATTTTTGCGAGCCCCGCCCCTGCTGTCCAAATGCCATAGTCAGAATCTCCTTAGAACTTCAGCCCGCCCTCGCGGGCAGCATCGGCCAATGCTTTGACACGGCCGTGGTACAGATAGCCCGCGCGATCGAATACGACCTGCGTCACTCCCTTTGCCAGCGCTCTCTTCGCCAGGAGCGTCCCGAGCGTTTTCGCGCCCTCAACGCTGCCCGTAACCTTTCCCTTCATCTCCTCTTCCAGAGTCGAGGCCGCTACAATCGTCTGCGCCTTCACGTCGTCGACGACCTGCGTGTACAGGTGGCGATTCGATCGGAAAACCGCGAGCCTCGGACGATCGCCCGTGCCCTCGACGCGCGCCCGGATACGGCGCTTGCGCTTGTGCCTGATGACCTTCTTGGAACTCGTCCTTCGTCTGATCTTCGTAGCCATACCGTTACCCCTGCACGCGAACCACGTGGCTCGCCTTCGTTACTTAGCG
>CAYJTX010000445.1:2576-3008 GCA_964372615.1 uncultured Bacteriovoracaceae bacterium
CGAGTATTCGCTTCTACTTTTGCCGTGACCCCAACCGGCAATTCGTAGTCCACCGGATGGGAATAGCCGAGCATCATCGAGAGCGTCTGCCCCTTTACGGAGGCGCGATAGCCGACGCCCACGATCTCGAGCTCCTTCGAGAAGCCTTCATGCGCCCCATGGACCATGTTGTAGACCAGCGTCCGGGTCAACCCGTGCAACGCGGGGGCGTTGGGCACCGCCCGATCGTCCCGCGCGATGAGCACCTGACCCGCTTCGACCTTCGCCGAGATCCCCACAGGCAGCTTGTGATTGAGCTTTCCCTTGGGGCCCTCCACACGGACGAGGCCGTCCTTCACTTCGACTTTCACGCCCTGGAGCACTTTTATGGGAAGCTTGCCAACGCGCGACATTTCACCACACCTCGCACAAAATCTCGCCGCCGACCTTCTG
>CAYJTX010000446.1:0-2997 GCA_964372615.1 uncultured Bacteriovoracaceae bacterium
CCAAGGACTTCAACAAGGCGGTCGAGGACGGCGACGGAAAGCTCTCCATCGACGCGATGGCCATCAAGGCGTCGTACTACAGCGGACAGACCGGCGCCGACGACGACGATCCATTCGTGAACTTCTTCCAGCAGATGGCTCCGAAGATCGGCACGAGCCGCAGCGACGTGATCCCCATCGAGGTCGAGGCCGTGCCGGAGGCCGGCAGACCCGCGTCTTTTACCGGAGGCGTCGGTGAGTTCCAGATCCTCGCTGTCGCGGACAAGCAGGAGGTGCGCGCGAACGAGGCCGTGACGGTGACGGTGAAAGTCGAGGGGCGCGGGAACGCGGCGTCGATCGGGGAGCCGAAGGTGGCCCTTCCGGAATCGGTCGAGCTCTACGAGTCGAAAGGGCGGGCGAAGACCCACAAGAGCGGTGCTTCCGAGAAGGTCTTCGAGCTGATCCTGATCCCGCGCCAGCCCGGGAAGATCTCGATTCCGGCATTCGAGCTGGGTTACTTCGACCCGGCGAAAGGGGCCTACGTTTCGAAAGGCACCGCGCCGATCGAGTTGACGGTTCTGGAGCCGGCTCCGGGGTCGGCCGTGGCTGTCGTTCCCAAGCGGGTTGTCGTGCCGAAGGCCCAGTCGGGCCAGGTTGACGAGACCCGGGCCACCGCCCGTCCGGAAGCTGAGGCCGCGAGGCCGCTCAAGGATCCTGGCGCCGCCCGAGCCTGGGGGGGCCGTCCGCTCTGGCGCTGGCTCTACTGGTTGGGCACGCTTTCGATGGTCGCGTTCGCCGCGATGGTCGTCCTGACAAAGCTCGGCGAGAGGCGCGCCGCGCTCGCTGCCACGCAGGGCGTTCGAAAGCTCGCGGAGAGCAAGAGCTGGCAACGTCTGCGGTCGCGCTCGAGGGCGATCGCGGGCAAGGGTTCGTGGCAGGAGGTCACAGAGGCCTACGAACTCCTTTGCGGCGCCGTATATGACGTGATCGACCGGACCTACTCGGTTGGGGCGCGCTCGATCTCGCGAGCGGAGCTCGGTCAGGTGCTGGTGGGGGAGCGTTCGCTTCCCGACCCGATCTGGCAGAAGATCAGCCGGATACTCGAGTTCGCTGAAGCCGTGCGTTACGCGAGCTCGGCCGGTGCGGTGAGCGAGACCGCAGCGCGTTCCCAGTTCGAAAAGTGGGTTCTTGAGGGCCAGTCCGTCGACGAAGCGCTCTCGAGACAGACAATTCGTATGAAAAAAGCGATCGACGCCGCGACCGCAGTGCGCACGGATTGAAGCGCCGATTTTTCAAAATAGCCTATTTTCGTCGGATATTCTGCAGGATTTCCTGTTGCCCAAGTACGGAAAACAGTGCTGAAATCCCCCTCTAGAAACCGTATCAGGATCGCGGGTCCGACATTGCGTTCGGCCCATTAAAAAGGAGCAGACCATGCAATTTTCAGGTACCGCGGCGAAAGCCCGCTTTGATGCAGTGCGCGAGATGACCTCGCGAACCCCTCGAAAATTCGATCCCCCCCGCGACGATAACGGACGCAGGCTTCGAGTCTCGGAGTTCTACGGGATGAACACTTTCGGTCTCGACCAGATGAGGGACAAGCTTCCGAAGGAAGTCTACACGAAGCTCGTCTCGACGATCGAGTCTGGCAAGAAGCTCGACTCCGACATCGCCAACACCGTCGCACACGCGATCAAGGAGTGGGCGCTCGAGAAGGGTGTCACCCACTTCTGCCACTGGTTCCAGCCGCAGACGGGCTCGACGGCCGAGAAGCACGACGCGTTCCTGACCTTCGACGACCATCACCGGCCGGTCGAGAAGTTCTCGGGCTCCCAGCTCATCCAGAGCGAGCCGGACGCCTCGAGCTTCCCCTCGGGCGGCATGCGTACGACCTTCGAGGCCCGCGGCTACACCGCGTGGGACCCCTCGAGTCCGGTCTTCATCATGGAGAACGCGAGCACGAAGACCCTCTGCGTTCCGTCGGTCTTCATCAGCTATCACGGCGACTCGCTCGACGAGAAGACGGCGCTCCTGCGTTCGATGGAGGTGCTCTCGCAGAAGACCTGCGATCTTCTGCACGCGATCGGCGGGACGAACGTGAAGCGGGTCGTGCCGACGCTCGGCTGCGAGCAGGAGTACTTCCTGATCGACCGCGCGTTCGCGATGCTGCGGCCGGATCTCGTCATGACGGGCCGGACGCTCATCGGCGGCCAGCCACCGAAGGGCCAGCAGCTCGAGGACCACTACTTCGGCAGCATTCCCGCGCGGGTGCAGGCGTTCATGGCGGAGATGGAGTACGAGCTCTTCAAGCTCGGCGTTCCCGTCAAGACCCGGCACAACGAGGTCGCTCCGAGCCAGTTCGAGTCGGCGCCGATCTTCGAGGAGGCGAACGTCGCGACCGATCATAACCAGCTCGTGATGGAGGTGCTCCGGAAGACCGCGCTCCGGCACGGCTTCCAGGGGCTCCTGCACGAGAAGCCCTTCGCCGGGATCAACGGAAGCGGCAAGCACAACAACTGGTCTCTGGCGGTGACCGCGAGCGGCCAAGGCCTCGACGGCGAGAACCTGCTCGAGCCGGGCAAGACGCCGCACCAGAACCTGCGCTTTCTGCTGCTTCTGGCCTCGGTGCTCAAGGGCGTGCACAAGCACGCCGGGTTGCTCCGGGCGGGCATCGCGTCCTCGGGCAACGACCATCGCCTGGGAGCGAACGAAGCTCCTCCGGCGATCATCTCCGTGTTTCTCGGCAACCAGCTCGATCGGATCCTGAACGAGCTCGAGCAGGGCACGGTGCCGGGCTCGAACGTCGAAGCGGCCGTGATCAAGATGGGGCTCAACAAGCTTCCCGAGGTCATGAAGGACAACACGGACCGGAACCGGACGTCGCCCTTCGCCTTCACGGGGAACAAGTTCGAGTTCCGAGCGGTGGGCTCGTCGCAGTCCACGGCGTTCCCGATCACGCTCGTCAACGCGGCGGTCGCCGACGGCTGCAGCGAGGTGACCGAGGCGCTCAAGAAGCGG
>CAYJTX010000447.1:0-2993 GCA_964372615.1 uncultured Bacteriovoracaceae bacterium
ACCACCCGCCCACCCACACCGCGCCCACGCACCCCAGCACGCTCTCGCACACCCGCGGCGCGCACCCCCCCCCCCCCCCGGGGGGGGGCCGCTCCCGAAGCGGCGCGGTCGAGTCGAAGCTCAAGCTCGGGCTGCTCGGAACGGGGCTCGAGGCCCAGCTCGAGAACATGCGCGAGGGAAAGCCAGATCCGAACGTCTACGTCGTTCCGATGGTCATGAGCTACAACTTCGTGCTCGAGGCCTCGTCGCTCATCGAGGACTACCTGGCGGAGGCCGGCAAGCACCGCTTCATCATCATGGACGACGATTCCTGGCGGCAGACGAAGGTTCTGCGCTTCTTCTGGCGCCTCTTCTCGTCCCAGAGCGGCGTAGTCGTGCGGATCGGAAGGGCGCTCGATGTCTTCGGTAACTTCGTGGACGACGAAGGGAGGTCGATCGGACCGAACGGTACGACGATCGATCCGGCGCGGTGGCTGACGAGTGGCGGTGAGCTGATCTCCGACCCGCAGCGGGATCAGGAGTACACTCGGCGCCTGGGCGCGCGCCTCTCGGAGAGATTCCACCGCGAGAACACGGTGCTCCCCTCGCATCTGGTGGCGTTCTCTTTCCTCGAGGCTCTTCGGAAGACCTACCCGGATCTGGACCTCTACCGCTTCCTGCGCCTGAATGCCTCTCAACGCGCGATGCCGCTCGACAATTTCCTTCACGAAGCCGAGTGTCAGCATCGCGCGCTCAAGGAGGCGGCGAGTCGCGGAGAGGTGCACCTGAGCGAGGAGCTCAAGACCGAGAACACGCAGGCCTGGATGAAACACGGGGTCCGCAACCTCGGCATCCTGCATGATCACGCGATCGTGCGGGTGAGCGAGGGGACCGCCTGGACCGACGACATGAACGTGCTCTACTACTACCGGAATCGGCTGGCCGGTTACGGGCTATCGCTGCTCGCGGGGCGGCGCGTGGGGGTAAACGCACTTTATGACGAAAAAGGATTTCTGGCGTAACTCGACGGTCGCCGTCATCGGTGGTGGCAGCTTCGGCACCGTGCTTTCGCAGATCGCGGCGTCGAACTGCCGCGAGGTGCGGCTCTGGGTGCGCGAGGAGGAGCGGGCGCGGTCGATCAACGCCACGCGGGTGAATCCGGATTACGTCGGGGCGATGCAGCTGAACCCCAAGGTCCGCGCGCTCGCCTCGCCCGACCAGGTTTTCGAGGGGGGCGTCCAGGCCGTGATCTGGGCGCTTCCGTCTTCGGCCTGCCGCGAGCAGGCCCGCGCGCTGGCGGGTCGATTTCGCGGCGACGAGATCGTGCTGCACGCAACCAAGGGTATCGAGAACGGCACCCTCAAGCGAATTTCGGAGATCCTCTCAGAGGAGTTGCCTTGCCCGCGCATCGGCGTGATCAGCGGGCCGAACCTGGCGGACGAGATCGCGAAGGGGGATCCGGCGGCGACCGTCGTCGCCTCCTACTTCGACGAAGTCGTGTTCGCGGGGCAGGAACTTCTGAGCTCAGAGCGCTTCCGGGCTTATAGCAGCCACGACGTCGTGGGTGTCGAGTGGGCCGGGGTGCTGAAGAACATCCTCGCCATCGCGGCGGGTGCGCTCGACGCGCTCGGGTTCGGGTGGAATGCCAGGGCCATGCTCATCACGCGCGGGCTCGCCGAAATGGTGCGTTTCGGCGTTGCGATGGGGGGCGATACCCTGACGTTTCTCGGTCTTGCGGGAATGGGCGACCTCATGGCGACCTGCAGCAGCCCCCTCAGCCGAAACTACCGGGTCGGCGCCGGGCTCGCGAAGGGCAAGTCGCTGGACGAGATCCTCGACGAGCTGGGCAGCACCGCCGAAGGCGTTCGCACGACGGAGGCGGTCTACCAGTACGCGCTGGCGCGGAAGATCTACATGCCGATCACGGAGGGCGTGCACACGCTCCTGCAGGGCAAGGCTTCGGTCGCGGCGGCGATGAAGGATCTCATGACTCGGCCGCCTCAGGCCGATGGACCTGGCTAGGCCCGCGACAATCCAGCAAGCAGTCGATGGATGTTGCGGACTACCACCGAGCTTAGCGGGGCCAGGGTAGCGAGCGGGTTGGGTAACTGGATCCACGGCATCGGCGTCTCGCGGAGGCACGTGGGGTGGATCGAACTCCGCAACGCCTGCGTGCGGGCCGGCAGCAGAGACCAGTGGAGAGTCGGCCTTTCGTGGTGGGCTGTGTGGTGCCCGATATTGAAGGTCGCGCGATTGAAGCGTTCGCTCAGGCTAGTGACGGATGCCCGGAGAGTCTGGCCCCCGGGAACTCCGAAGTGGTGGGGATAGGACTCCCACCAGATGGCCCAGCTCATGAAAGCATTGGGGATGAGCGAGAAGCACAGGGCGATCCAGGGGTTCCAGAGCAGGAGGGCGCCACCGATCGCGACCTGGGCCGCAAACTCCGCGCCCAGCTTCGGAAGGAGGCTCTTTCGGCCGCCTCTCCATTCCTCAAGCCCGATTCGGATGGCGTCGCGGTGGATGGTCAGGTTGCCGCGAAGCGCGTACATCGGCTGGGAGAAGTCCTTGCCGGTCTTCAGGCTGTAAATCCGCGCGACGTCCTGGTCGGGCGTCAGGTAATGCCGGTGATGGCCGCGGTTATGATGCAATTCCCAGAGCGCCGTCGGGTAACCCGTCGCTTGCGCCAGGAGGACGTCATAGACGCGATTGAGGAACGCGGACCCAAACACGGGGACGTGTCCGTGATTGTGTTGCGCGTAGGGAGCGAAGGTTCGGACGTACATCAGAAGCGGCCAGTAGGAGAGCAGCGCCCAGAGCGGTGCTTCAAACAGAAAGGGAATGAAGGTCATCGCGAAAGACGCGACGACCCAAGCGACGGGCCGGACGTCGGCTGAGTGTTTCATTGGGCCCCAGTTGACACCGAAACCGCGCGTATGGGCAGGCTCAATACGTAAGTCTTTTGTAAACTGTCCGTTCTCGGGGCAGTGCTCGGTTCGGGTCCGGCCCTTCCGGGG
>CAYJTX010000448.1:0-2988 GCA_964372615.1 uncultured Bacteriovoracaceae bacterium
GCTCATCGCGAAGGACGCCGGTCCGGCGGCGACCGCGAGTAGCGCCACGATCGCCCAAACCGGGTTCAGTCGATTTCCAGGAAAAAGCTTCATGCTCATCGACCCCTCCTCTACAGGCCCGCAGGCGCAGCCTGCTTACGGTCAGTCCGCATAGGATCGCCGAAGTGCCCGCGCTCGGACACTGATATCTCATGAGTTGATGAGGCGCCAGGCACCCGACGTGCGGAGTAGATCGACAAGGAGTTGGCCAGTATGCGACGACGGACCTATGCAGGTTTTCCTCACGTTGTTCGCGACTTCGATTCTTTCAATTCCGGTCGCTTGGGCCGGCGCTGATCCAGACGGGAGCGTCGAGCTGCATTCCCACATCTTCATGAAGGAGGGGTTGAGCTGGTTCTTCAGCGGCGGTTTTGAAGGCCCCCTCCAGGCCACCTCCTGGAAGAACCGCTTCTCGTCGCAGGCGAATCCCGACTCGCTGGAAAAATCGCGCATCCGCGTTCTGGTGGCTTGCCTCTACGCCCACCCCTTCCTCACGCTCTCGCTCCGGGACTCGATCCGCCGGCAGCTCGAGCAGGCCGAGCGCTTCGTGGCCTCGCGCCCTGGCTGGATCATCGCCCGGGACGCGGCCCAGGCCCGGGTGGCGCTGGCGTCAGGCAAGAAGGTCATCGTTCTGTCGCTTGAGCTCGCGGACGGCGTTCTCGAAACCGAGGACGACCTCAAGGAATTCATCGACCGCCGGGGCATTCGAATCGTCAACCTTCTTCACCTCACCGACGACGATTATGGCGGCGTCGCCTTTATGGCGGGCTGGCGGGCCATCTTCAGCCCGGGCGCGTTCCTCTCGCAGCTCTTTCGGAATACCACCGAGGACGGGATTCGGCTGAACCCCCGCGGGCTCACCGAGGAGGGCAGAAAGATGGCGGACTCACTCGCGCGTCGCGGGGTCTGGCTCGATCTCACCCATGCGTCGGATGCCTCCCAGCGCCAGCTTCTCGCGCTGCAGGAAGAGCTCGGGCACCCTCCCCTCTACACGCATACGGTGCTTCGCGGTCACTACCGGGCTGAGCGGGCGCTCGCCGACTGGCAGGTCGCGGCCGTCCGGGAGCGGAAGGGATACGTCGGCCTCATGCCGGCCCAGGACATGCTTCAGGGGACGCCCGGCCACTGCGAGGAGGGGTGCCACTCGCCTTGCGACGGCGGCCTGCATGCGCTCGCGCGCCACTACTCCGAGCTCGCGACCTCGATCGATCCCGACTCGATCGCACTCGGATCCGACACGAATGGCGGCGTGGAGCACCTTCCGCCGACCTGCAAGACGGGGACGGTCTTGGACCGCGAGGGCTTCTGGAACATCGGGCAGACGGCCGAGGTCTGGCGCGCGCTGCGGGCGGTGGGAGCGCCCGTTCCCGCGTCGCTCGCGGGGTCGGTCGACCGCTTTGTGGATGCCTGGTCGCGGGTCAAACCGGCGACCGGAGTTGCGGGGCTCTAGGAGCGGTTCTGAAGAAGGGGAGTCCGCTCGGGGCCCCTCCGGAATCATTGGAGTCGGACCCCAGAGAGGCGCGCAACATTGAGGCGGCCCCCCCGTTCTATTGAGTGAAAAGGCCTGCCCAACCAGGTCATGCCCTGCGGCAACGCAAACCTATTTTCAGGAGTTCTGCCCATGCTTCAGCTACTCGCCCTCTTGCTGATCGCCCCCACCGCGCAGGCTGCCGCGCCCGAGAGCCTCGACGCGGCCCTCAGGCGCGCCGACACCAGCCGGCACGAGGATTTCCGGGGCCGCGAAGGCGTGCGCATCCGCGACCGGGCCGAGTTCAGCAAGGCTCAGGCGTTCATCCAGCGGCACTACGAAGGGGTGATTTCCAAGCATACCTTTCGTAACTCGGACGACGGGGTCGTCGACTGCGTGGACCTGCTCTCGCAGCCCGGCGCCCGCCGGCACGGACTGACCTCGGGTACGCTCCGGCGCGCCCCGAGAACGGCCGAGCCCCAGGGTCGAATCATCCCGGTGCCCAGGCCTGGAGAGGGAACGGACGCTTCCGACGACACCGGCATACGGCTCAGGCGCGGGACGCGCGATGCCGACGGGGCCGAGATGATCTGCCCGGCCGGGACGGTTCCGAAGCTGCGGCTGACTCTCGAGCGAATCACCCGCTACGAGTCGCTCTCGGACTTCCACTCAAAGCTCGGCAACCGGCGCAATCGCCCGACCGAGCCGCCCGCGGACGCCTCCACCCACGAGTACGCCCATGCCGAGCGCACGTCGCTCGCGAACTGGGGCGCGGAGTCGTGGCTCAACCTCTGGAACCCGTACGTCGAGCTCGGCTCGGAGTTCTCTCTCTCGCAGATCTGGATCGTCGCGGGCAGCGGCTCTTCGAAGCAGACCGTGGAGCTCGGCTGGCAGGACTACAAGAACCTCTACGGAGACACGAAGTCGCACCTCTTCCTCTACTCGACGCAGGACGGCTACGGCGACACCGGCTGCTACAACCTCGACTGCGACGACTTCGTCCAGACCGACGAGAGCATCGTCGTGGGCGGGTCGTTCGCGAACTACAGCGTCTCGGGCGGCACGCAGTACATCATCAAGCTGCGGGCGCAGAAGGACGACGACGGCTGGTGGATCAAGTACGGCGACACCTGGGTGGGCTACTACCCGAAGGCGCTTTACAGCACGAGCGGCCTCAAGAACGCGGCCGACCAGATCGATTTCGGGGGCGAGATCGTCAACAAGTTCCCCGACGGCCGGCACACGAAGACGGACATGGGCTCGGGCGGCCAGCCCGGCGGCGGCTTCGGCAAGACCGCCTACCAGCGCTACATCCGCTACATCACGACGGCGAACGCCTGGGCCACGGCGACCGGCCTGGGCGAGTCGCGCACCGACTCCGGCTGCTACGACATCGACGTGAAGTATTCCTCGGGAACCTGGGGCACGTACTTCTACTTCGGCGGCGAAGGCTACCACTCGACGAACTGCCCCTAGATCGT
>CAYJTX010000449.1:0-2987 GCA_964372615.1 uncultured Bacteriovoracaceae bacterium
CGATCCTCGCGCTGGCGACGGGGTTCGCCGTGTAGTTCTCGATCGCGGTCTTCCAGCCCGAGCTGGGCACGCTCACCGGTAACACGCTCGTTATCGGGCCTTTCAGCGAGGGTGGCACGGGGCTCCTGGAGCTCCTCCGCGAGCGTTGGTCGCACTTCGGCGAGCTTCGCGCCGAGCACCTGCGGCTCTTTCTCATGCCCACGCTCACGCTGGCCGTCCTCCTCTCGATCGACACGCTCAAGACCTGCGTGATCCTGGACGCCCTGACCCGCACGCGCCACCTTTCCAGCCGAGAGCTGGTCGGCCAGGGGCTGGGCAACCTCGTCTCGGGACTTGCCTGCGGGATGGCGGGAGCCGGTACGATGGGAGCGACTCTCGTGAACCTCAACAGCGGCGGACGAACCCGCGTCTCGGGTTTTCTCGCAGGCGCGTTCGCGGGACTGGCCTTTCTCTTTCTGGGCAGATTCGTCGCCTGGGTGCCCGTCTCGGCGCTCGCCGGAATTCTCGTGGTCGTCGGCTTCAGAATGATCGACTTCAAGAGCATTCGCCTTCTGGGGCGCCGCTCGACCTTCCTGGATTTCACCGTGATCGCGGCCGTGATCTTCACGGCCGTTGCGGGGAACTTGATGGCCGCGTCAGCCGTGGGCACGGGGCTGGCGATCCTGCTCTTTCTGAGGGACCAGATCCGAGAGAGCGTCGTGCGCAGGAAGGCCCCGGGTTCGCAGATCTTCTCGAAGAAGCGACGACTGCCGGCGGAGCTGGCCGCGCTGGAGGCGAGCGGCGAGACGACGGTGGTCTTCGAGCTTCAGGGCTCCCTCTTCTTCGGGACGACCGACCAGCTCTTCAATGAGCTCGAGCCCCAGCTGTCCAGGTCACGCTACGTCATCCTCGACCTCCGGCGCGTGCGATCCATCGACATCACGGCGACTCAGCTCCTCAAGCAGATCGAAGCCCGGGTCGCGGATGCCGGGGGCACTCTCGTCTTCAGCTCACTGCCCGGTACGCTCCCCCCGGAGCACGAGCTGCGCCTCGCGGGCGCCCAAGGGCGTATCCGCCTTTTTCCCGCTCTGAGCGACGCGCTTGAGTGGGCCGAGAATGAGATCATTGAGGAGAAAAAGGTCGCTCACCCCAGCGACCGCGCTCCCCTGACCCTGGGCGAGATGCAGGTGCTGAGCGGTTTGTCGCCACGAACCCTGCCTTCGCTTCCGGACTGCGTAGTCGAGCGAAGCTTTGAACCCGGGCAGAGAATCTTCTCCGAGGGCGACTCGGGCGACGAGATCTATTTCGTCCGAAAGGGCTCCGTGCGAATCGAGCTGCCGCTCGCGAGGAACCTGAGCCACCATGTCGCCACGGTCTCGCGGGGCGACTTCTTCGGGGAGCTCGCGTTTCTGGACGGCGGACTGCGGTCTGCCGCCGCGGTCGCCACTGGCACCGTCCATCTCTACGGCCTGTCACGCAGCCGCTTCGAACGGGCGCGCTCCGAAGATCCTACGCTCACCGCGATCCAGGGCCAGCTCGCGCGCGCGCTCGCGATCCGCCTGCGGCACACGGACCTGGAGCTCAGGGTCATGGCCGAGCAGTAGTCGAGCGTGCGGCCGACGCCTGTTATCGGGCGCAGGCGAGCGCTGGCTCGTACTGGTAGTCGGGGAGAACCTCGACCCTGACATCGGCCCCCTGCCGAAGAGTCTCGCGGTAGAGACGCTTCAGGCCCACTCCGCTACCCCCTCCTACCGCCGCCACCACCGCGCGTCCGTTCCCCACCGCCACTGCACGTAGCTCATCCGCAGCCGAAGCGCCGCGTACACCGCCGCCGCGCCGACCAACGCGATCCAAAGGGGAAATGGGGCATAGAACGCCATGAACCAGGCCCACCCGAAGGCGGAGTCCACGAAGACGAGCGCCACGGAACCCGCGAAAAACACGAAGCGCCGGAAGCGCGTCGCCGTCCGGAGGGCGAGCTGCCCCTGCAGGTAGCTCGGAGCCGCGAAGAGAAAACCCAGCACGATTCCGAGCACGAAGAGCAGGCCCCTGGCCCAGGACGGCGATCCATGGAGAAAACCGACGGGGTACCGCTCGAATCCCAGCCCCCGGGCCAGATCACCGGCTCGAGAGGCGACGATGACGATCAGGGGAATCGCCCCGACCGCCGAGCGCGCGATCTGCAGGCCGAAGAGCCGGAGTCGCGGATAGGGAAGAGAGAGCAGGTACTCTCGCGGAAGGCCCCCTTGCCCCCCCGCCAGTCCCCAAACCAGCATCACATACCAGGTGAGAAAGCCGAAGCCCGTGTAGCCGCCGGCGGTCAGAGCCATGCGCGCGTCGGAGCTGAGTCCCAGCCAGATCACGACAGGCAGGATCGCCAGGAGCACGATCCAGGCGGCGGCCGAATCGCGCATGTCCCGCCACGCGAACCGAAAGAACACCCTCATGGACTCGCCTCGGCAACCTGCGAGCCGAGCGGCTCTGCGGCCCGCTCCAAATCCTCGAGCAGCTTCGCCAGCGCCCGGGTGAGCGTGCCGCCCCCTCCCCGCGCGACGGCCTCTTCCCGCGTCGCCGCGAGCGCGAGCTTTCCGTCGTGAAGGAGCACCACGTGCGTGGCATAGGCGTCGACGTCGTCCAGGATGTTGGTCGCAAGCACGATCGTGGAGTCACGCTCGCGCCTCAGCTCGAGCGCGGCTTCGGTGAACCGTGCGCGTCCGACGATATCGAGCACGGCCGTGATCTCGTCGACGAGCAGCAGCTCGGGCCGCGCGGAAAGCGCGGCCACCGCCTGCGCGCGCCTCACCTGACCGGTCGAAAGCGCGCCGATCCGCCAGGAGCGCGAGATGCGAAAGGCCGAGAGCAGGCGATCCTCGAACGCCGCAGGCGAACGATAGAACGACGAGTGAAACGCGAGGTAGTCCCCCACCGACCAGTCCCTAGGAGGCACTAAAAGCTCAGCCATGAATACGATCCTCGCGAGTTCGCCTTAGGGATCCTTCCAGGGTTCT
>CAYJTX010000450.1:0-2979 GCA_964372615.1 uncultured Bacteriovoracaceae bacterium
TGTTTACGCCGCTGGGCGTGGCCTATATCGTCGCCATCATGGCCTCGCTCCTTGTGGCGCTCACTGTCACGCCGGTGCTGTGCTACTTCCTGCTCGGCCGTGAGCCCTTCCTCCGCAAGCATGCCGAGGAGACGGTCACCTACCGGTGGCTCAAGGCCCGCTATGCCCCGTTCCTGCGCTTCAGCCTGGAGCACCCGTTCTCGATGTTGGGCGGCGCCGTGGCGATGGTCGCCGTGGCGCTGGCCGTCCTGCCGACCCTCGGCAAGGAGTTCCTGCCGCCGTTCATCGAAGGCAGCCTGACGGTCAACGTGCTGCTCGATCCGGGGACGTCGCTCCAGGAGTCCGAGCGGATCGGTCGCCTCGTCGAACAAAAGCTGCTCAAGTATCCCGAAGTCCTGTTGACGGCGCGGAAGACGGGCCGCGCCGAGCTCGACGAGCATGCCGAGGGCGTGCATTACGCAGAGATTGACGTGGACTTCAAACCTTCCGCGCGACCCAGGGAAGTCGTTCTCGATGAAATGCGCCGGAAGCTTGAAAGCCTTCCCGGCGTTTTCATCAACATCGGGCAGCCCATCTCACACCGGCTTGACCACCTGCTTTCCGGGGTTCGCGCGCAAATCGCCATCAAGCTCTTCGGCCCCGACTTAACGGTCTTGCGCAGCAAGGCCGCGGAAATTCAACGCGCCATTCAAGGCACGCCGGGCCTGGTCGATCTCCAGACGGAGCAGCAAGTCCTGGTGCCACAGATCAAGATTCAGCTCCTCCGCGAGGAAGCGGCGAAGTACGGGATCGTCTTAGGTGACCTGGCGTCTACCCTGGAAATGGCACTGAACGGCGAGGTCGTCGCCCAGGTACTGGAGAACCAGCGGATCTTCAACGTCTTCATGCGATTTGACGACCAGTCGCGCTCCAACATCGAGCTGATCAAGAAAACGACGATGAAGATCATGCCCGACGGAACCAAGATCCCGCTTGAGAGAGTGGCCGATGTTTTCGAATCCACGGGCCCCAACATTATCAATCGAGAGAACGTGCAAAGGCGCTTCGTTGTCCAGGCCAACGCGTCGGGAAGGGATCTCGACAGCCTGGTCCAGGAAGTGAAAGCCAAGATATCGGCAAAGGTCAAACTGGCTGACGGCTACTTCATCGAGCTTGGCGGTCAGTTCGAGAGTCAACAAAAGGCATCGCGCCTGATCCTCTTCCTGGGATCGCTGTCGCTGCTCGGCATTTTTCTGGTTCTCTACGGTCATTTCAGGTCAAGCTTTATCGCCTTCCAGGTCATGCTCAACATCCCGATGGCGCTGATCGGCAGTCTCGTCGCGATCTTCCTGTCTGATCGGATCTTTTCCGTCGCGACATTGGTCGCCTTCATCACCCTGTGCGGGATCGCCAGCCGCAATGGAATCATGATGCTCAGTCACTATCTGCATCTCCTCAAGTTCGAGGGCGAGAAGTTCTCGAAGGAGATGGTGATCCGGGGCTCCCTTGAGCGCCTGGTTCCGGTGCTGATGACCGCACTCACGGCGGCTCTGGCGCTCGTGCCGTTGGTCCTGTCCAAGGGTCAGCCCGGGAAGGAAATCCTGCATCCGGTCGCCGTGGTCATCGTGGGTGGACTCTTCAGCTCGACCCTGCTTGACATGGTTGTGACGCCAACCATCTTTTTCCGCTTCGGAAGGCGCTCCGCCGAAAACGCCTCAAGAGCCAGTACTGAAACCCTGGTCGACACACATGAAGGAGGTCACGACGTATGAAGCGATTGCGATCCGCCGTTTTGCTGAGTCTTGCTTTTGGAACCTATGCCGCCGCCCACGAAGGACACGATAAGGCTCCCGGATCAGTCCAGGCGCCGCATGGCGGAGTCGTCCAGGGGACGAGCCAGATGTACATCGAGCTGGTCAACGATGCCTCGGGGATCAAACTCTATCCTCTCACTCACGATCTGGTGGCTGTCGCGACCAAGAACGTGAAAGTAGCGGCGACCGCTCAGGCTCCGAAGAAAAAGAAGGAGCCGGTGAAACTTACGGCGGTTGAGGACCACTTCGAGGGGAAGGTCGACGCGAAAGGCGCCTATCGGTACACCTTGGTGCTCGAAACAACCTATCAGGGAAAAAAGGAAAAAGTGACCTTCCAGGTGGAGCCCCAGCTCTGAGCCAAAGCTGAGATGCTCTCGAGGAATGCTGCATGAGACGAGTCGCCTCTTTGATCACTTTGGCCTTGGCGGCGTGGGCGACGCCCGTAGCCGCCGCCACGACCGGCGGCAGCTCCCTTGCCGCGCTCGTCAAGGAAGCGTCCGAACGGAATCCTGAGATTCTTGAGGCGGCTAAGAGCCATGAGGCGGCCTCAGCCCTGAAAGGCCGAGCCAGGGCGCCCTATTTTCCGGAATTCGGCGTCGAAGGTGGCGCTGAAGCATACAAATCCGCCGACTCCAGAGCATCGAATGGGTTCTGGTACGGATTTGGCCGTTACAATCTCTTTCGCGGCAGACGGGACCATTACGCGCTCGAAGCGCAGTCTCGAGAGGCGGATTTCGCGGAGTTTCACCTAACCAAGACCCAGGCACGCATCGAGCGCGAGGTGACCAAGACGTACTATGAGCTACTGTTTTTGCAGGAAGCCATACGTCTCAAAGAGCAGGCTCTCGAAACAAACGACGAGCAGGCCCAGATGGCCGAGAAGCGCAAGCGATCGGGAATCACATCGGAGGCCGACGTGCTGGAATTCGCGCTTCGTGAGGCAACGTTGCGCTCGGACCTACTCCTTTTGCAGCAGGAAAGGGCGACGACGGGGCGTGAGCTCGGCCGCTTTCTTGGCCGAGACGCAGATACGTCGGACCTCACTGTCGAGGGGCCACTTCGGCACGTTCATACGATCGGCCACGAGGCCATGAAAAGACCTCTCGACGAGTTCCTGGCTCTCGCGGAGAAGGAGCGCGAAGACCTGAATGAAGCCCAGAAAAATCTATCCGTGGCCTCGCTCGCG
>CAYJTX010000451.1:0-2972 GCA_964372615.1 uncultured Bacteriovoracaceae bacterium
GCGACGTGGGAGCCGACGCGGTGAAATTCCAGACCTTCCGGTCGGATCTGGTCGGCACTCAGGATGCCCCTCAAGCTAGATATCAGTCCGCGAACACGCGAGTCGAGGAACCGCAAATCGAGATGATCCGACGCCTCGAGCTGCCGTTCTCAGCATTTGAAGAACTCCACCAGTACTGCGCGTCGAAAGGCATCCTCTTTCTTTCGACGCCATTCGACCTCGAGAGCGTCGAGTTTCTGGATCACCTCGGAATGGCCGCATTCAAGATCCCTTCCGGCGAGATCACGAATCTGCCATTCCTCCGGGCGATTGCCGCGAGAAAGAAGCCCATGATACTTTCGACGGGGATGTCCTCGCTCGCGGAAGTCCGAAAGGCACTCGGAGTTATCGAGCAGTCTTCGCCGCGTCAAACCGCGGTCCTCCACTGCGTCAGCAACTATCCCGCCGCCCCAGAGGACATCAATCTTCGCGCGATGAAGACCATGGCCGATGCCCTCGGTGTGCCTGTCGGCTACTCGGACCACACGCTCGGAACGGACGTTGCATTCGCCGCAGTCGCGCTAGGCGCCTGTGTTATCGAAAAGCACTTCACGCTCGACACAGCAATGCCCGGTCCCGACCACAAGGCATCACTTGGCCCGGCTGAGCTCAGGGACCTCGTCCGGGGAATCCGCCGGGTTGAGTCGTCCCTGGGAAATGGCGAAAAGCGGATGATGCCTTCCGAGCGAGGCACGGCCTGTGTTGCCAGGAGAAGCCTGGTCGCTGCGACTGCCATCGCCAGAGGCACCCGAATCACCGAACTCCATATCGCGATCAAGAGGCCGGGCACCGGGCTCGTTCCGGAGTTGATCGATTCGTTGATCGGAAGAACGGCCGCCGTCGACATCGCGCCGGACACCCTGCTCGATATGAGCATGTTCCTCGGATGACCCTCTTCAGACTCGCATAGCTCGTCTCGGCGTTACCCCACGTACTCCCAAAACCTCTTCCGCAAGAGAGAACGCGGATCAGCGACGCCCTTCAATTCCGCCACGATCGCCTGAGCCGCCTTCCCGTCTCCGTACGGGTTGCGCACATCATCTCGGGGCATCCCGAACGCCTTGCGAATCGAGTCTCGGATCGCGCCCCGCTCGGCCGCGCAGCGGATGACCGACTCTCCCGCCAACCGTCCCTTCTGGCGCCCGCCGATGTCGACCGTCGGTCGCCCGAAGGAAGGGGCCTCGTGCAACCCACTCGAGGAGTTCCCGACAATCACGTCGGAAGCTCGCATCAAGCTCAGGTACCGGACGTGGCCCAACGAGGCGAAGGAGCGCGCCCACGGGCGCTTGGATTCGAAGGAGGCGATTTCATCTGCGATCGCCCTGCCACCCGGATCCGCGTTGGGAAGGGTCAGTATCACACCGAGATCGCCCTGAAGTCCCTCGTGAATCATGTCCAGAGCCGCGAGTAATTCTTCGAAATCCCGCCCGGGCGACGAATCGGACAATGTCTCCGGATGATAAGTCACGAGCAAGGTCTTTGATGCGGGTACCAGGCCCAGCTCGCGGAAAATAGTCCTGTCATCGACCAGCGGAAGCGACAGAATGCGGTCGATTGCCGGGCTGCCAGTCAGGAAGACGTGGGCAGGGTTCTCGCCGAGCTGGCGCACGCGCCGGGCCGCGGCCGGATGGGTCACGAAATGAAGGTGCGCCATCTTCGTGATCGAATGCCGCAGGCTCTCGTCGAAGGCGCCTTCCGTGACATCGCCTCCTCCGATATGCGCGACGGGAACACGGAGCACCAACGCCGCCTGGGCGGCGGCAAAGATCTCGAAGCGGTCTCCAAGGAGAAGCAGAATATCGGGTCGCGACCGTCCGATGGCGGCGGCCAGCCCCCGAACGGCGTCTCCCATGGCTCGGCAGATCGCTTCGGCGTCGTCCGTCTCGAGGTCGAGGGGCACCTCTTCGGCGATCCTGAACCCGTCAGCCACGACCTCGTCGCGAGTGAATCCATGAGCGCGAGACAGGTGCGAACCCGTCACCACGAGCTTCAACTCGAACGCCGGGTCGTCGACGATCCGGCGCAGAACCGGCTGCAGGATGCCGTAGTCGGCCCGCGAGCCCGTGACGACGCAGATGCCGCGCTTAGGTTCCCATCCGCCCACTAGCCCCACGGACGATGTCGCAGACTCCACTCGCCGTCTTCCACCTTCCATAGGTGGGGAGAGCGGAAGCGGTCGCAAAGCGCGAAAAACTCGTCGCGGGTCATGGAAACGTAGTCCAGGAATTCCTTCTCGTGGCGCTCGGGGTACTCACCCTCGAAGCGCTTCATGAGCGCGATGCCTTCGTCCTTCGTGATGTGGTGATTCCGGATCTCTTGGGCCGAGTCCATCATGGTTCGGCCGACGCCGAACTTGATGTACCGGGTGTAATAGAAAAAGCCGTCTACCTTGTCGTCGAGGCTATTGTACTTCGAGTACGTGCCCTCGGTCCGCATGGGGTTCGCCTGGAACCCGGTGTTTTCCACCGCATAGTAATAGGACTCCTGCGGAACCCACTTGAGATAGTAGCCCAGATATCGGAACGAGATGCGCTTCCGCCGAAGCTCTTCCGGATCCGGCGGCAAGTAGCTCTTGAGCTCGACCAGCGGCATGCCATCGTCCAGGAACTGGCCGATCGGAGTTCCCCCCAGGAGTACATCGCGGACATCCATGCCTGCGATCGGATCGAGCCGGTAGCCCTCGCTCTCGGCCGGCGAGCCGGTGTCGGAGAAGCCCGACGTGCGATGAGAGATTTTTTCGCCATACTCGCCCGGCATTTCCCCGTAAAAAATGAGCGGGATGTTGAACTGCAGCGCCATCTTCAGGACGAACGTCTTCTGTCCGAGGATGAAAGGCTGGAACGGATGCAGGAGATTCAGGGTCGCATGTCGCGTGAGCAATCGATGAATCTTGCCGTTCGGCGTGTACAGGAAATTGTCGAAACCTCCGACAT
>CAYJTX010000452.1:0-389 GCA_964372615.1 uncultured Bacteriovoracaceae bacterium
CCCCAGGCATAGAGCTTGGAGAGGTGTTCGTCGACCATGGCGTAAAATGCATTCGCAGCGGGAGTTCCCGGCGCGTGCTTGTGCTGAATGTAGTCGGTCGTGGAAAGATAGAGCACGTCCGGCCTCTCTGTCTCGAGCAGCCGGACTCCCGCCGCTAGCACGAAACGGGAGAGATCCGCGCTGTAGACGGAGGGGAGCGGGAGGCCGACGAGCCTGAGCGTCGCGGCATCCGCCTTCTCGGCGGAGAAGCAGGTGCCCCGGAGCTCGTGGGCGAGCAGCCGGCTCAGCTTGTCCTTGGCCGTGACGGCGGCGACCTTGGCGCCCTCGCGCGCGAACGCGGCCAGGATCGTCCCGCAGCGCAGGTACTTCGGGTCGTTCATCATCACTTC
>CAYJTX010000452.1:399-2967 GCA_964372615.1 uncultured Bacteriovoracaceae bacterium
GTGACGATCGAGAGGTTGTTCGGGTTCGTGAAGCTCGGCATCGCGCAGTCGGCTTCGAGATTCGCGCCTCCGCGCGCAAGGGTCGCCTTGAGGAAGGGCATGTGGCCGGAGGCCAGCGCGGCGGTGAGGTACTCGGGCTCGCAGCCGTCCAGGCAGATGACGACGACGGGCTCAGTGGGCCAGGAGTAGGTCTTGTCGTTGACGGAGATCGCGCGGCTCCTGGGGGCGGGCCTTCTCGGCGCGACCGGGACGCTCACTTCCATCTCCGAAAGCGTCTCGCGAATCGCCTTCAAGGCCGCGCGCATCTCGGCCTCGTGGAGCTGACCGATGCAGCCGATGCGAAAGCTATCGGCCACGGTGAGCTTGCCGGGGTAGATGACGAAGCCCTTCGCGCTCAGCCGTTCGTAAAAGTTTTCGAAGACGAAGCGCGGATCGGCCGGCATGTGAAACGTCACGATGATCGGGGCCTGAAGGGCGTCGGGCAGCAGGGTTTCGAAGCCGAGCTCGCGCATTCCCTCGACGAGGATCCGGTGATTTCGTCGGTAGCGGGCCCCGCGGCCCTCGACTCCCCCCTCGCGCGCATGCTGATCCAGCGCCGAGACGAAGCTCGCCAGGACGTGGGTCGGGGGCGTGAAGCGCCACTGCCCGTTCTTCTCCAGGCCCTTCCACTGGTCGTGGAGGTCGAGGGCGAGCGAATGCGCGTTGCCGGCGCACTTCTCGAGCAGGGACTTGCGGACGATGACGAAACCCATTCCGGGCACGCCCTCGAGGCACTTGTTGCTCGACGCCATGACGGCGTCACAGGGCGTCTTCCTGAGATCGAGCGGCAGGGCGCCGAAGGCGCTCATCGCGTCGACCAGCAGAAGACGGCCGTGGCTCGCGACGACCTGCGCGAGCTCGTTCATCGGATTCAGCAGCCCCGTAGTCGTCTCGCACTGAACCAGGGCGACGTGAGTGATCTCGAGGTCGGCCGCGAGGACGCGGTCCAGGCGCTCGGGATCGTTCGGGACGTCCTCGGGCGTTTCGAGCATCGCGTAGCGGCGCCCGAGGGTTTTCAGGATCTGAACCATCCTCTTCCCATAGGCGCCGTTGACCAGGACGAGCGCCTTGCCCTCGCGGGGAATCAGGGTGCCCAGCGCAGCTTCCACCGCAAACGTTCCGCTTCCCTGCACCGGCACGCAGACGTGGGTGCCGTTCCCCCCGGAGAGCGCGACGAGCGTTTCTCGGACACGAGCCGTGATCGCGATGAAGCGCGGATCGCGCGAGCCCCAGTCGCGGAGCATGGCCTCTTTCGTTTCGCTCGAGGTGGTGAGGGGGCCGGGGGTCAGCAGAAGGGGATTGTCCGTGGGGTGGGCCATGGGGTTCTCCGTGTTTGACGCGGCACACCAATAGCTGGGGTATCAGCATAATTCAAAACAATTAATTTTATGTTATATATAAGTATAGATTATGAATTATAGCCAACTCCGCTCATTTCACTGGGTTGCAGCGGAAGGCGGGGTGACGGCCGCGGCCCGGAAGCTCACGCTCACCCAGCCGGCCCTGAGCCAGCAGGTGCGTGCCCTCGAGGAGTCCTACGGCGTGAAGCTCTTTCATCGGCACGCGAGCCTTCCGGCTCGACGCGCCGGCAGGCGCCTGGTGCTGACGGACGCGGGCGAGAGTCTCTTCGTCGTTACGCGGAAGTTCTTCGACCTCGAGCGCGAGGCGCACGAGCTTCTGTCATCCATGCGCGGCCTCAAGCGCGGCAAGCTCAGGGTCGCGGCCGACGGCCAGTACCACGTCATCGAGATCCTTGCGCGCTTCCGCCGCCGCTTTCCGGGGATCGAGATCTCAGTGACGGTGGGCAACAGCCGTCAAGCTCGTCAGAGCCTGCTCGATTTCTCGAGCGACGTGGCCGTACTCGCGGTCGATCCCGCCGACGCGCGCTTTCACCGCGTGCCTTACCGCAAGGATCCGATCGTGATCTTCGTGCCCCGCGGCCACCCCTGGTGGGATCGCGAGAGTGTCCGGCTCGCCGAGCTTCAGGGCCAGGCGATGGTCAGACGCGAGGTCGGCTCGGCGACGCGCGCGGCCTTCGACCAGGCGCTCGAGGATGCGGGCGTGAGGCCCCGCTTCGTGCTCGAGATCGGAAGCCGCGAGGCCGTCCGCGAGGCTGTTGCCGCTGGCATCGGGATCGGGTTCGTCTCGGAGCCCGAGCTCGGGCACGACGACCGACTCCGAGCGCTGCGCATTTCGGATTCGGACGTGCACACCCAGGAGTACCTGCTCTGCCTCGCAGATCGGGCGGCGTCGGGGGTCATCCGGGCGTTCTTCGAGTGCCGGGCCCCCTCGTGAGGGGTCCCAGATGAAGTCCACAATCCGTGGACTTGATGCTTGACCAGGGGAGCGGTCAGGCACCCAGTGCACGGATTGTGGACTTCAGCACGTGCTAGCATTACGGCTCAGGGCCTTCTGGCGTATCTGCTCGGAGCGCGCGACCCAGGTCCATCGCCGGGACGCCCTCATACGGGCGCTTGGCCAAGAGAAGATGAGTTCCTGCCTGCGCGTGTGACCGCGCGCGCGGCTCTT
>CAYJTX010000453.1:0-2964 GCA_964372615.1 uncultured Bacteriovoracaceae bacterium
AGGTTGGAATCAAGAAGTTCTTCTGCGGTCCGGAGAGCTTCACGCCGGATCTCAGGCCGATCGTCGGTGAGGCGCCGGAGCGGAAGCACTACTTCGTCGCGGCGGGCCTCAACTCGGTGGGGATTCTGACTGGCGGTGGCATCGGCCGAGTGATCGCCCACTGGATCATCAACGGTACGCCGGACGTTGACGTAACCGGATTCAACATCGATCGTTTGCATCGATATCAGTCGAATCCGGAGTACCGCCGCGAGCGAACGGTTGAATCGCTGGGCCTGGTGTACCGAACCCACTACCCGACGATGTCTCTTCAAACGGCGCGTGGAGCGAGAAAGGCTCCCTTTCACGATCGCCTCGCGGCGCACGGCGCGTATTTCAAGGACGTCAGTGGCTGGGAAGGGGCGGACTGGTACGCCCCGCCTGATACCGAGGCGAAGGTGGAGAAACTGTCCTGGGGGCGAATGAACTGGTTCCCCTACTGGCAGGACGAGCACCGCGCCGCGCGCGAGGGCGTCATCGTCATGGACATGTCGTTCATGTCGAAGTTTCTCGTCCAGGGTCGCGACGCCGGGCGTTCGCTGAATTGGATTTCGGCGAACAATGTGGACGGTTCTGCCGGACTTATCACCTACACACAATGGCTCAACAGAGAGGGGAAGCTTGAGGCCGACCTCACTGTGACCAAGCTCGAGGACGAAAAGTACCTGGTGGTCGTTACCGATACCATGCATCGGCACGCGGAGACCTGGATGCGCCGGAATTTCCCTGGAGACTCGCACGCCGTCGTCACCGACGTGACCTCGGGGTGCGGACAGCTCAACATCCAGGGCCCGCGATCGCGCGAGCTCATGCAGGCTCTGACTACCTCTGATATGTCCCATGAGGCTTTTCCGTTCCGTACGGCGCGCGAGATCGACATCGGATACGCGAGGGTCCTCTGTGTGCGAATCACGTATCTTGGGGAGCTGGGCTACGAGCTCTACATTCCGGCGGAGCAGGCGACTCACGTGTACGATCGGATCGTACGAGTCGGTCAGCCGTTCGGACTCAAGCACGCTGGCCTGAAGGCTCTTGCCAGTCTGCGCATGGAGAAAGGGTATCGCGATTACGGGCACGACATCGACAACACGGATAACGCCTTCGAGGCGGGCCTGGGTTTTGCTGTCGACCTGAACAAGCCAGGGGGATTTCTGGGTAAGGATGCGGTCCTGAAGCAGAAGGCCGCAGGCCCCCTGACTCGCCGGCTACTTCAAGTGCTCGTCAAGGACCCGGAGCCGCTTATGTACCACGCGGAGGTTGTTCGGAGGAACGGAAGGCCCGTGGGCTATGTACGCGCGGCTTCCTATGGCTTCACCCTGGGCGGTGCGGTGGGCCTGGTCATGGTGGAAGCAGGTGAGCCGATCGACGCGGCCTATATCAATGGCGGGCAGTGGGAAGTGGAGATCGCCGGGAAGTCCTATGCGGCGGCGCTGTCTCTCAGACCGATGTACGACCCCGAGATGAAGAAGATCAAGTGTTGATCGAGTGGTAGAGTCAAACCGTGGGTGGCCCGTCACAGGAAGAGTCCAGGCTCTGGCCGATTCTGGTCGTTGGCCTGATTATGGTGGTAGTCGGCTCGATCGTGTTGTTTTCGCGGGAGAAGCAGAAGTGGGGACGCGAGGCGGCCCACTCGATCATCGACCCGGAGACGTCAGCCGCACAGGAGAGTTTGTCGGTCGTCCTCCCTGGCGGGAAGCCCGTTGTTCCAAAGAGAAGTCGTGAGGCGTCCGGCCCGTTTGACGACCGGGCCAAGAGGGCCCTAGAGGAGTGCCTGCCGGAGATCCGGGAGGCATCGAGCTGGAGATTTCCCAAGGACGCGGACGCTCTGCTATCGTGGCTGGGCAAGATCAAGGGAGGCGTCGGCAATCGCGAGATCCAGGCGAGAACCGTCTGGCTGACCCTTCCGAAAGGTCAAAAGCGGCAGCTGAAGGTCTTTCGCCCGGACGACGAGTCCGAAGGGGTTCGGATCCGACTCGAATTTCTCGCCGAAGATCCACTCGGAAGGCTTATCTTGCTGCCGATTCCGCAGGTCCATGCTGAGAACCCCGCCCGGTCGATCATTCAGGATTACCTTACGAGAGGTGAGGCGACCCGGGAGGACTGGTCCTATCGCGTCTGGTATCCCGACGGCACGGGCGCCGAGATCGACGAGACCAATGGCGCAGTGGTTTCGCTCCACTATCGAGCCCCGGGGCTCCTCATGGCCTGCGAGAGGTACGACCGCGGTCAGGGGACCACGTGCGCATGCAACCGGACCGCTCCGGAAAAAAAGTGAGACCTCCGCCCTTTGCATCGAGGCGCCAGGAAGTCTAGAGTCCGTCCGTAAACTCTAATGAGGTTGTAAGGGAGAACGCATGAACCGTAGCGGCTTGACTCGTTCCTGGACTGGAACTTTCGGGTTTCTGGGTGCTGTCTGTGTCCTGGGTGCGCTCTCGGGACTTCTCTGGCCCGAGCCCGCTGGGCCGGCGACTCAGGGCGCGATCGTGGGAAGTGACGTCGCGTGGATGCTCACGGCGACGGGGCTCGTTCTCCTCATGACGCCGGGGCTTTCGTTTTTCTACGGAGGCATGGTTCAGCGGAAGAACGTGATCTCGACCATGCTTCAGAGCTTTATTGCCATGGGGGTAGTGAGCGTCTTTTGGGTCGTGGTCGGTTTCAGTCTCGCGTTCGGAGACAGCATCGGTGGTGTGATCGGGGATCCACGGACGTTCATTCTGTTTCGGGGGGTGGGTGGAGCGACGAATGCCGCCCTTGCGCCTACGATTCCGTTGGCTCTTTTCGCTCTTTTTCAGCTCAAATTCGCGATCATCACTCCCGCGCTGATCACGGGATCTTTCGCCGAGCGAGTGCGGTTCTCCAGCTATCTCGTCTTCATGGTGCTTTTCAGCGCGCTCATCTATTGCCCGGTCGCGCACTGGACATGGC
>CAYJTX010000454.1:0-2948 GCA_964372615.1 uncultured Bacteriovoracaceae bacterium
GAGTTTCGCGCGAGGAAGATCGGCGAATACAGCGACTTCAAGCAGTCGCGAAAAATCATCGAGGAAAATCTCATGACGAAAGGCTGGCCGAAGTGGGAAAAGCAGCAGGCAAAGAAGACGCGATCCTAGCCAAGGTGGCGATCGTCCGGAATTGCCTGGCGATGATCCATCGAGCGACGAAGGGCGATCCCTCGGTGCTCGACGACCAGGAGAAGCAGGATGTCTTCGTGCTCAACCTGGAGCGCGCGACTCAGGCCTGTATCGACCTGGCCCATCTCGTGATCGCGCGAAACGGCTTCATGCTGCCGTCGTCCTACAGGCAGTCCTTCCAGATCCTGCGTACAAATCAGGTCATTTCCCCCGAGGTGACCGAGCGCATGCAGAAGATGGCCGGCTTCCGGAATATCGCGATCCACGACTATCGGCAGCTCGATCCGGCGATCTTGAAGTCCATTCTCGCCGGGAATCTCGGTGATCTGGAAGATTTCTGTCGCGAGGTCCTCAAGTACGTGGGGTCGAAAGCCTAGGGTCAAGGGAGGAAGCCGGTGCTTTCCCATGCGGTCCGGCATCCAGGATATCTCTTCTGGGTCGCGCTGGCGTACTTGCCTTTTCTGGGCGAGATGAGCGTTCCGCTGACAGGCGATCAGAAGGTCTACCTCAGCACCGCGATGGAAATGTGGGAGAGAGGGGAGTGGCTCAGGCCCTTCCTCTTCGGCGATCCGAGATACATAAAGCCTCCGCTTCAGTATTGGGCGATGCTCGCGGGCTGGAAAGTCTTCGGCTTCGGGCTCCTGGGTGCGCTCCTTCCATCCGTGCTCTGCGTTCTCGGAACCGCGTGGCTGGTCGGAGAAATCTCGGTTCTTCTCGGCCAACGGCGGCCTTTTGTGGGCTCGGGTCTCTGGTTCGCGGGTGCGCTTGCGACGGTGACCTACGGCACGACGGCGCAGATGGAGGTTTTCGTCGCCTTTTTCTACGCCCTCTCGTGGTGGCAGGGCCTGCGGTTTCTCGCGAAGCCCCCTGGCGCACGCGACTGGCGCTGGCTCTTTGGGGCCTTTGCCGTCACAGGCGCCGCGGCCCTCGTGAAGAGTCCGCTCTACTCCGTCTTCTGGGTGGCAGGCTACCTCATCTATCTGGTGATCTCGGGCGAGTGGGAGCTTTTTCGCGAACGGCGCCTCTATGCCGCGTGGGCGCTTGGCGTGGCAGTCGGTTGCGTGTGGTTCGTCGCCGTTGCGGTCTCGGACGGCGAGAGGTTCTGGGCGGAGTACGGAGTTCGGGAATCCTGGAACAAGCTTTCTGGCAACAGCAGCACGGTCGCGGGCTTCTGGGTCGCGCTCCTCTATTTCTGCTTTCCATTCACGTTTTTTGCGCTCCCTGCCCTGAAGGGTTTTCGAAAGAACCGCCATACCGCGGCGGTCGCCCGATTCGCGATCGCCTGGGCGCTGCCGCCCGCGCTCTTCTTCACGCTCTATCCCTACAGGGTCAGGGCCTACCTCTACATACTGCTACCCCTGGTCGCGGTGCTGGCCGACTGGGCCTACTACCGGAGCGGGCGGGGCCGAGTCTTCGTCTGGCTCGCGCGGGCGACCGGGGCCTTAGTCGCGGCGACTCTCTGCGGTGCCGGGTTCATCCTCTGGCGCGCGGAGGTGGTCACGGCCTGGCCGGCCCTGGGGCTCGCTTGCACGGGCCTCGCGTGCGCGGGTCTTGCAGCCGTCGGCCGCATGCGGGGCTTCGCGCTTGGGGCGCTGGCGGGGGTGCTGTTCTTCCGGGCCGCTGCGGTGCAGATGGGGCGGGTCGACCTCGAGGGCCTGCGCGCTGAGTGGGAGCGAAGGGGGCGTCCGCCGGTCGCGATGCTCGACGAGGGCCGGAACGTCTGGCACGAGGTGGGGCTTTTGTCCGCGGGGTTGGGCCAGCCGATTCGACGTGTGAGCACGATCGAGGAGTGTGCGGGCGCGCTGAAGGCGGGTTCGCTCGTCGTACTGAGCGACGAGCAGGCTTCCGCTCATCTCGACAGGGTGCGCCTGGAGCTGGGGGGCGCGCTGGAGGTAGCCCCGTGGGTGCGCTGGAAAGGTCGCCTTCGGTTTCCCTACCGGGAGCTGATTCGGGGTGGGCGTGCCGCAGTTCCTGACTTCGAGGAGCGAGTCAAGCGGACGTTCAGAGTGCTGGGGCAATCGAGATAGCACCCAGGCAGGCGGCGATCCCGCAAGCGGGTGGGAAATACATACCGACGAAATGTCGTTCAAAATGTCGGTATAGGTACATAAGGAGGAGGTCCAGGAGGAATGGCTGATCCGAAAGGCGGAGCCGTTCGTGCGCTTCCTGGAAGTTGCGGGAACGCTCAACGGACAACTCCTCAACCTCGAGAACGTGTCGCGCGACGCCCGGGTTCCGCGCGCCTCCGTGCACGCCTACTTCTCGATTCTGGAGGATACCCTGCTGGGTTTCAGGCTTCCGTCGTACCAGCCGGGCGCCCGGGTTCGCGAGGCCGTGGCCTGAGCCTCGAGACGTGGCTGCTCCACGAGCTGAGGCTGTACAACGGGGTCTCCGGGGGAGCTCGGCCGATCTCCTTCTACCGGACCGGAGCGGGCGTCGAGGTGGACTTCGTCATCGAAGTCGAAAGGAAGACGAGTTCAAGGAAAGCGTCCGTCGTTCTGCTTGAGGTAAAGGCCTCCAGGAAGTGGGACCGCCGCTGGGGCGACGTGATGAGGGCCCTGGCGCCCTCGAGAGCGGTTCGCGTCCAGTCCTGCTTCGGAGTCTACCTGGGAAAGGACCGGTACCGGTTCGGGGAGGTCGAGGTGCTTCCGGTTGGGGACTTCCTGGAGCGGCTCTTCGCAGGCCGTATCTACTGAACTGCGGTAGCGGGTACCCCGTGGGCCGAGACCGGTCTCTATGGTAAACTTTCACTTATGAAAGGGTCCGCCGACGGTGTCAGACTTCTCACGGATCTCTTG
>CAYJTX010000455.1:0-2943 GCA_964372615.1 uncultured Bacteriovoracaceae bacterium
TTCGTCGCGGCGGAAGCCGATGACGTCGCGGATCTGGGCGGCGACGGTCTCCGGATCGGCGTTGGGCAGATCGATCTTGTTGATCACGGGAACGATCGTCAGATCGTGCTCGAGCGCGACGTGGACGTTGGCGATCGTCTGCGCCTGGATGCCCTGCGTGGCGTCGACGACGAGGATGGCGCCCTCGCAGGCAGCGAGCGCGCGCGACACTTCGTAGGAGAAATCGACGTGGCCGGGAGTATCGATGAGGTTGATCCGGTGCTCGCGCCAGTGGCAGGTCGTCGCCGCGGAGGTGATGGTGATGCCCCGCTCCTGCTCCTGAGGCATCCAGTCCATGACGGTCGTACCCTCATGGACCTCGCCCATCTTGTGAGTCTTGCCCGTGTAGAAGAGAATGCGCTCGGTGGTCGTGGTTTTCCCGGCATCGATGTGCGCCATGATGCCGATGTTGCGCGTTTTCTGGAGGGCGTCGCCCGGGCCGGAGGCCAGCTGGCTTACCAGCGGTAGTGGGCGAAGGCCTTGTTGGCCTCGGCCATCTTGTGCACGTCTTCGCGCTTCTTCATGGCGCCGCCACGCCCGTTGGAGGCCTCGATGATCTCGGCCGCCAGTCGCTCCGCCATGGAGTGCTCGGGCCGCGCCTTCGCGGCGTTGATGAGCCACCGCGACGCCAGCGACTGACGCCGGTTCGTCTTCACCTCGACGGGAACCTGGTAGGTGGCTCCGCCGACGCGGCGCGATTTCACCTCGAGCAGCGGCTTGATGTTCTCCAGCCCTTTCTTGAAGAGCTTCAGGCCTTCCTCGCCGGTCCGCTCCTGGATGACGTCCAGCGCCCCATAAAGGATCGCCTCGGAGGTCGATTTCTTTCCGCAGCGCAGAAGGCTGTTGCAGAACTTCGCGATCACGACGTCGTTGAACTTCGGATCTGGAAGGATCTCGCGCTTGCGTACGAATTTCTTACGTCCCATTTTTCTCTTTCCCCGATTTTCCTGAAAAGTTCGCGCTCATCACTTCGCGGCGGCCGGAGCGGCTGGTGCCGCCGCGGCGGCTGCCGGCGCGCCGCCCGCCCCCTTCTTGGCGCCATACTTCGAGCGGCTCTGCTTGCGGTTCGCCACGCCCTGCGTGTCGAGCGTGCCGCGGATCGTGTGGTATCGAACGCCTGGCAGGTCTTTCACCCGGCCCCCGCGAATGAGCACGATCGAATGCTCCTGAAGGTTATGCCCGATTCCGGGAATGTACGACGTCACTTCGAAGCCGTTGGTCAGACGGACGCGGCAGACCTTTCGAAGAGCCGAGTTCGGCTTCTTCGGCGTCGTCGTGTACACGCGGGTACAGACTCCGCGGCGCTGCGGGCATCGCTCGAGGGCGGGCGCCTTCGTCTTCCACACCTTCTGCGAGCGCCCGGCGCGGACCAGTTGATTGATCGTCGGCATGAACTTCGGTGTCCTTTCGTGAGCTCCTGCGAGCTCCGGTAAATACTCGTGAGGACGCTAGGAATAGACGAACCCGTCCGTTGCGGTCAAGCGTGCGTTTTGCTGACCGAATCGATCCGAACCCGGCTGGCTTGGGCCGCCGCGCGTTCAGGGGCAAGGATGGCGGTCAATGAGGAGCAGCGAACTCAGTGCTTCACAGCCCCGGGGCCGCCCTTTTTTCCATCGTCACGGATCAAGGCGGATGGAATCAGCACGCCGATCGCGGGAAGGCCCGTACGGGCGAGAAATTCCTCGGGTTTTTCGAGCTCAAGCGCGAGCCGGAGCACCTGGTCCGCATGCTCGACCGGGACGATCTGCATGCCCTGGGTGATCTCCTTCTGGATCTTCTTGAGGTCAGGCACGTTGCCCTTCGGAATGAGCACCTTCGAGATGTTCCCGACTTTGGCGGCCAGGAGCTTCTCCTTGAGGCCACCGATCGGCAGCACCCGTCCCCGGAGCGTGATCTCCCCGGTCATCGCCACCTCGCGCCGCACGTTGATCCTCGTAAGAGCGCTGGTAATGGCGGTCGCCATCGTGATGCCGGCCGAGGGGCCGTCTTTGGGAACCGCCCCTTCCGGCACGTGCAGATGGATGTCGATGTTCTGATAGAAGTCCTTCTCGAGACCGAGCGCCTCCGCGCGGGAGCGGACGTAGCTGTACGCGGTCTGCGCCGACTCCTGCATCACATCGCCGAGCTTGCCGGTGATCTTTACGTTGCCCTTGCCAGGCACGACGGTCACCTCGATCTGGAGCAGGTCGCCGCCCACCTCCGTATAGGCAAGCCCGTTGGCCAAGCCGACCTCATTACTTTCCTCGGCCTTGCTGATCGTGTATTTCGGCGGGCCGAGCATTTCCTCAAGATCGGCCTCGGAGAGCCGGACCACGTCCTGGAGAACGACCGGAATCTCCTTGGGCGGTTCCCTCGGGGTCTCCTTCGCTGCCGCCTTCGCCTTTCCTTTGCCTCCGAGGCTTTCGGGCCGAGCCAGCTTCGACTTGATGACGGTCTCGGGCTCCGGCGGCTTCACCTCCTCGGCCACGCGCCGCTCGACTAGCTTCTTGGCGACCTTCCGGCAGAGTGTCGCCACCATCCGCTCCAGGCTCCGAACGCCCGCCTCGCGGGTGTAGCTCCGGATCAGGGCGTAGAGCGCGTCATCACGAATCTCGATGTCTCCCTCCTTCAGTCCGTGCTGCTCCATCTGCTTTGAGACGAGGTACCGGCTGGCGATATTGAACTTCTCGACCTCCGTGTAGCCCGAGATCGTGATGACCTCCATGCGGTCCAGCAGCGGCTTCGGAATGGTGTGCAGGCTGTTTGCGGTGAGCACGAACATCACCTTCGAGAGGTCGTAGTCGACCTCGAGATAATGGTCGCCGAACGCCACGTTCTGCTCCGGGTCGAGCACCTCGAGCAGTGCCGAGGACGGGTCGCCGCGGAAGTCCATCGACATCTTGTCGACCTCGTCGAGCAGGAACA
>CAYJTX010000456.1:0-2938 GCA_964372615.1 uncultured Bacteriovoracaceae bacterium
TCGGACCTCGTGACCGGCCGGGACGCCTCCGCGAAGGCGAGGCGCATGTTCGACACCCAGAACACGGACCTCAGGGCCACCGGCCAGGCGACCGGCCTCATGGACTCCCGCAACGCCCGGGTTGCAAGACTCGGAGGGGACGCTGCGCCCGGCGGCGCCGGCGTCGGCTACGGAAAGGGCGAGCGCGCGGGCGTGAGCGGCCAGGGCAAGGCGTACGTCTCCATGGATACCTCCGGCTCGAACGTCGAGGAAGGCCTCACGAAGGAAGAGGTGGGCGAGGTCATTCACCGCCACATGAGCGAGATTCGCTACTGCTACGAGTCGGCGATCGTGCGAACTCCCGACACTCAGGGAAAGCTGCTCGTGGACTTCACGATCGGAGGGGCCGGGACCGTGAAGGGCGCATCGGTGAAGCAGTCGACGCTGCCTGATCCTCGGCTCGACGACTGCATCCTTCGGCGCCTGCTCACCTGGAAGTTCCCGCTGCCCAAAGGCGGAGTGGACGTCGACGTCTCGTACCCCTTCCTCTTCAGAACCCTCGGGAGCTGAATGGCCATGTCGTATCGCGCCCCCTATCCCCTGCTTCTCTGGTTCATCCTCGCGGCGTGCGCCTGCGTGACGGTGTCCTCGGTCTCCGGGGCCGCTGGCCCGGACGACGAGGCCGAGCGCGTGAGCGTCGACAGCATCAAGGAAAAATACTGGGCGCGTGGCGACGAGGCGGAGCTCGGGGTCGTCCAGAACAGGATCTACTCCAAGAAGATGAAGCTCGAGGCCGGGTTTTTCGGCGGAGTCATCAGCACGGATCCGTTCCTGAGCGTCAAGAGCCTGGGCGGATCCATCGGCTTCCACTTCAGCGAGTATCTCGCTCTCAGTTTCGTCGGCTGGAGGGCTTTCTCGCGTCCGTCGTCGGCCCTGGAGACGTTCCAGCAGACGATCGGAGCCACGACGAACAACAATCCCCCCAGCGGCTTCGCGGGCGGCGAGGTGGCGGCCAGCCTCCTGTACGGTAAGCTCAGCGTACTCGGGAAGAAAATCATCTATTACGACTTCCACGCGCTCGGCGGCTTGGGCATGACCTTCACGGAAAGCGGCAGCTACTTCACCCCGCTTCTGGGCCTCGGCCAGAAAATTTACATCACGAAGAGCGCTTCGATCCGGATCGACTACCGGCTGCTCCGATTCAACGAGCGGATCATCGAGAAGGTCATCACCCCCCGGCTCGGCCAGCTCGTCGGGGAGCGCGTCAACTTCGGCAACTCGGTCACGCTGGGCGTCACCATCCTTTTCGGCCTGGGAAGCGGAGGGGAGGGCGCATCACCATGAGCGTCGCTCTCCTGCTCATCCTGCTATCCGGAACCGCAGCCAGCGCGGCCGAACCGAAGCTCCAGGAAGCCCCGCGCACGGTCGTCACCTCGTCGGAACGGTGGTCCGCCAGCTCGCCCTGTACGAGCTCGGAGCGCTGGACGATCGACTCATCCCTGGAGCCTTCCGTCCGGGCTGACCTGGCTTCCTTCCTCGCCGGTTCGACGCCGCCCGTCCGCGCGTTTTCGGACGCGGTCGCATTCCGTCGTCTCGCTCAGCTCAAGCGGGAGAAACGCTCGAGGCTCCTCGCCGAGTTCTGGATCTCGCGCGCCCTGTTCCAGGCCGGCATGCGACATGTCGCGCTCGCCGGCTTCAGCGCCGTCGCAGGAGCCGTCGCACCCGAGGACACCGCGGGCATCCAGCTCGCCGCGATCGGCTGCATCGGACGAATCCTTCATCGCAATCCCTCGCTGGATGCGTCGCCCGCCGTCTACCGGAACCTCTCGAGGATTCTTCGGACTTCCGCGACCTCCGAAGAGCGCGAGTCCGTCTCCATACTTCTCGCCCGCACCTCGCTCGAGACGCTCGCCCAGGGCAGAACCCCAGGCGCGGAAGCCGGGCTGCTGAGTGGAGCGGGCCCCTACAGCGAGCTGGTGACGGGCTTGCTCGCGCTTTCACGAAACGAGCTCGGTCTGGCGGAAAGCTCGCTCGCCGCGTTCGCGAAGCGGGACGAAGTTCCGGAGAGCCTTCGTCCAGTGAGGGACTCGGCGCGGCTTGCGCTCGCACGTACGCGCTTCGCCCTCGGCCGCTACACGGAAGCCGCGCAAGATCTTCGCGCTATTCGCAAAGGCTCGAACGAGATCGCGAGAGCCCTGTCGGATCTCGCCTGGACCCATCTGCAGCAGGGCCACTACGGCCAGGCGATCGGGGCCGCCCTGAACCTCGGCTCCGGTGGGCTGCGCCTCACTTACGCTCCCGAGGCTCCGATGGTGATGGCCATGGCCCTCAACGAGCTCTGCCAATTCCCCGAGTCGATCAAGGCGATCCGGAAATTTCGCAAGGACTACGAGCCGGTCTACCGGTGGCTCGAGGAGTGGCTCGCACGTGGGGGTTCAGAGCGTCTCTACCCGCTTGCGGTAGCGTATCTCCGCAAGCAGGCAACGGCCCCAAAAAAGATCGCCAGCGAGTGGGTGCGCTCCCCGAGATTCATCGCCCTGCAGGACGAGCTCAATCTCTTCTTCGACGAGCGCGAGCACGCCGAACGCATGGGGCGCGAGGGCTCCCTCGAGCAGAAACGGCTGGCAGAGAGGATCCGCAAGCACTTTGCCAGGGCCAAGGCCGACATTCGCGCCTGGCGCGAGAAACACAAGCCGGGAGAGCCGCTCGCCCAAATCCTCCTCGAGGACCTCGAGAACCTCCGGGAAGAGGTGACCCGGTTCAAGCGGCTGCGCTCCGCAGCCCCGACCTGGAGGACGGTTCTCGAGTCCCATCGCGTGGCAGCGCCGAGGAGGGAGCGATCGCTGGTTTCCCAGGTCGAATCCGATCTCGCCGATCGGAGCAGGCGCATGCACGTCCAGCTCCAGGAGATCGCGGAGAACAACCAGCTCATCGAGATCGAGATCTACAACGGCGCCAG
>CAYJTX010000457.1:0-2926 GCA_964372615.1 uncultured Bacteriovoracaceae bacterium
GAGCACTACCCATAGGAACCTCCTTTTTGAAAGTCGGATCAGTCAGTTCTTCTTTGCCGCGCTTCCTTCCGAAGCGTCCGCTTCGATTTTGTCCTTCAGGCTGCCCGTCGGGCTGTCAGCCCACGCGCGAAGAGCGGTCACGACCGTGGAGAGTGAAAGCTCCAGCGCCCTCGTGCCCGAGTCGAGGTCGAGAGCGGGCTCGAACTTCCACTTGAACTCGACGTCCTGGTCGGTCTCGCAGCCGCTCGTGCAGCTTCCCGAGCCGGAGGTGAACTTCACGCTGTAGTTCACTCCGCAGAGGTCGCTGTCTTTCTTGACCTTGACCTTGATCTTCCTGAGCTTGAAACCGACGGGGATGTTGACCGCGCCCCAGTCTACCGCGGTGCCGCTGCCCACGCTGATGAGGCCCGGAGCGAACTTGATATCGTCGACGTCCGCTTCCCCTCCGTCACCTTTTTCTCCTTCCTTCTTCTGGGCGCTCCCGTCCTCGTTCTCCAGCTTCACGCGCTTGACGCAGAATTTGAAGTCCGAGACAGTCGCCGCCTGGAATGCCGACAAGAACTGGGCTCCCGGGTCCAACCCGAGCTGGCTCGCGGCCAGGGTGACGGCGCCGGTCGTGCTGTAGGCGCCGCTTGAGAGGGTGACGTCCCCTGTTCCGGCCCCGCAGCCGGTGAGTGCCGCCGAGGTGATCGAGAGCAGCAGTCGAGTCATTCTTACGTGGGTTTTTCCGGTCTTCATGAGTCCGTACTCCTTGTTGAGAACTAGAATCACATCCCGCGCTGGAATAGTCAAGATATATTGTCCACTATTACGATCGAAGTTTTAACATTTATAAAATTTTATTAGTATAAACAACAGTTTAAACTAGTATGTGATCACAAGTTTAAAAATATATACTTTTAGTGTGATCACTTACTCTAAAGCGAAGGGGGCAGCGGATGCCCCATGGGTGAGGCGTTCGAGCCGGGCCGGTCGAGGTCGGTCGATCTGACTAGAAGGCATGCCCGAGTCGTAAGTAAAGTGTCGTGGTTCCCTCCGAGAAACCCAGGTCGGCACTTCCGAGGAAGTCGTCGGTGAAATAGCTTCCAAAAAGGTTGGCACCCCAGGCCTTGTGAACTCCGGATGCAAAGGCCTGGCCCGGCGAGTCGCCGATCCAGCCGAAGTCTGCGAAAACACCCGAACCTATCTTGAGCGGGAGCCCAAATAGCCGCTCACGAAACCACACCGACCGGAGCTCAGCCCTCGCGCTCATGGAATGGTTGGCCACATACCTTCCCAGCGGGAGCCCCCGCAGAGTGCCTGGACCACCCAATCTCGCTTTTTCCGGAAGAGGGGAGCGTACCGAGCTGGCAGAGTACCGGGCTTGGGCGGCCAGCCAGAGGCGTCGTTCAGACAGAACGGGAGTGTAGCGCCGATAATCGAAATCGAACCGGCCCCAGGCTTCGCCGGCCCCGAGCCCAGGCGCGAACGAGGCCGATAGCTCGGCATAGTTCCCCTCGGATGGGATGAACTCGAAGTCCCGACGCTCGAGAATCAGGCCGGTGATAAGCTGAGCACCCGCGGTCGAGGATCCCCCGCCGAAATCCGCCGCGAATTGCGACTGAGATGATACCGGTTCGAGCCTGTGCCCGAAGACTCGAGCACCCACCCGCGCTTCCAGTGACGGTAGCAGCTCCCGGCGGACGGAGATCAGCGCTGAGGCACTTTCGCGCGAATAGAAGTTGAAACCCTCGGCTTCTCGCGCACCGTCGCGTAGCGAGCTCGCGCCCAATCCGTAGTATCGCTCGAAACGGCTGGAGACCGCGTAGAGCTGGTAGTGAAGCCGAGCCCCGGCTCCGACCGTCTCCCACTCGATGAGAGCCAGACGCGGGCCCTGGACCGCGTAGCTTGCCTGCAGGCTGAGGAGGCTCTCGAAAGGGCGGCGTCCAGGTTGGCCGTAGTCGAAGCGCTGAGCAAGAACGCCGAGGTCGAGCCCCCGGTCGGACGTATAGTTCGCGATCGGGAGCGCTCCCCAGTGCACGCCGGCAGGCGTCTCATCCGAGCGAGCGGAGGAGACAGGACCGAGCGCGATGGCAAGCAGGAGAAGCCGGGAAAGCACTCTCCAATTCTACACAGCGACCGGTCGGCGGCCAGCGCCACAAGCTGATCGGTCTGCTCGCGCATCACGGCTCTTTTCTTATGGCGTGCCCGACAGGAGTCGAACCTGTGACCTTCGGCTCCGGAGGCCGACGCTCTATCCAGCTGAGCTACGGGCACGTGAGGGCCGGTCTAGCACACGCCCGCTCGCGTCGCTAGACACCTCTGGGCCCGAAGAGCGCGGTGCCCACGCGCACGTGGGTCGCACCTTCCCGGATCGCGGTCTCGAAGTCCTGCGTCATTCCCATGGAGAGTCCGCCCTTCGTGTGGGGGCGGCAACTCGCTTCCAGCTCCGCCAGACGGCGAAAGGGCTCTCCGGTGCCAGCGATTTCAGGAGCGGGGATACACATCAGTCCCCTCAGGTCCAAACCGGGAAGCGCCGCAACGGCGCCCGCAAGCGCGAGAGCCTCCCCCGGAGGGACGCCTGACTTCGATTTCTCGGCGTCGAGGTTGACCTCCAGGAAAACGGCGACCGGGTCGGGTAACGCGCGCTCCTGCGAACGACGTGAGACCTCGCGCGCGAGGCGTTCGGAGTCAATCGAATGGATGGCCGCCACGAGGCCGACCAGGGCCTTCACCTTGTTGGTTTGCAGGTGCCCGATGAAGTGCCACCGAATGCCGGTCGCACCGAGGCGCTCCAGCGCCGCGGCCTTCTGCGCGAGCTCTTGAACGTAATTCTCGCCGAAGTCGCGATGGCCGAGCTTCCAGAGGGCGAACACGGCTTCCGGCGGGTGCGTCTTGCTCACGGCGATGAGATCGACGCTGCGGCCCGCGGCCGCGCCGGCGATCC
>CAYJTX010000458.1:0-2924 GCA_964372615.1 uncultured Bacteriovoracaceae bacterium
CGCCGAGCACGAGCGTGGCCGGACGAACCACCGCACCGACGGAGTCCGCGCGATCCCGCGCGGCCGTCACGGACCCCCGGCCGCCGCTTCACCTCGGACCGGCGACCGCGGCACCACCGTCCGCCGCGTCCCGCACCGCCTTTCGTGCCCATCACCGGATGCCGTCCGCGAGCACCCGGCGCCCTTGGCCCCCCTCCCCTCCCCGCGTACGCCGCGCGGAGTAGAAGCGGTCTCGGTCCCGACCCCCGGCCGTCCGGTCAAGCCGGGAGGCTCGCGTGTGGAAGAGCGGTGGCATACGCGGCCCTGCGCGAGAAGACACGCGTCCTGCTCGAAGGACAGAACAACCAAAATACACACGAAGTAGTGCTAGAATCGGCGAGATGACGACGAGTTCCGGCACTCTCCTGAAAGAGCGGCCCATCCTGAAGCTGGCCCCGGCGCTGTTGCTGATTGGCTTGGGCGTGGGTGGCGGCACCTACGTCGGCGCGAGATGGCAAGCTCGAAGCACTGAGGCAGTCTCTGAAGTTCCGGCGGATACGCAGAAATTCGACTACGGCATCTCACTCAACGGTAAGGGAACGGTTTCGCTGAGCGAGCCGAATATCGAGATATTTCCCTGATTCAACTGTGGACTCTATGTCCGAACACGTCCTTCGAAGACCGCTCGGCGTCGGTGCAGCCAGGTGACCAGCTTCCGGATGCTCGCCGCCCACGAGATCCTGTCCTTCCTCACGCTCGGCTATCTCCCCGTCCGAGTCCTCTACTTCCACTCCATTGGGATCGAGACTCCCCAGATCTTCGTTTTCGAGGCGATCACCGCCATGACAAACCTCGCCACCGACCTCCCGCTCGGTGCGCTGACCGACCGGCTCGGCAGACGGGTATCGGTTCTCGCCGGACACCTCCTTTCACTGGGGTTTTTTGCCGGCCTGCTCGTCTGCAAGAGGACGGAAGCGCTTTACCTGCTCATGGCCGTTCAGGGTCTCTCCCACTCGTTCATTTCGGGAAGCAAGGATTCGCTTTTCTACGAGTCGATCCTTCAGCTCGGCGGCGAGCGCTACTTCGAGCTCATCGGGAAGATCCAGTTCTACTCAGCCGTATTCCCCGTCTTTATCCTCTGTGGGGCGCTGGGACAGGTGGATCTCAGGATTCCCATCTGCCTGAGCGCCCTGTGCTCCGTCGCGCTCGTCGGCGTCGCCCTCGGCTTGAGGGAGACCGGGCAGCAGTTCCGGGAAGGAGGCGGCCGGCCGCTCGGCCTCTCCCTCGGCGCGTTGCGCGCGGACATCTTCGGAGCGGTGAGGAAACTCCTGGGCTCGCCGGACGTCAGGGTCCTGTTTGCCGCTTTCTTCCTGGTCGATACGATGCGGCAGCCCATTTTTCTCCTCGCCCAGACCCGAATGTCGGAGCTCGGATTCACGGCCCTTCAGCTGGGTCTTCTCCAGAATACATGGAACTACGTCGGTCTCGGGTTCGCCTTGAAGATGCATCTCTTCGTAAGACGCTGGGGATCGTTCCGGACTGTGGGACATTTCGTGCTCGCGCTCGCGGTCTCCTGTTTCCTCCTGGGAGCGCTTCCTGGGGGGTGGGCGATGGCGTTCATCATTCCAGTCGGCGCGTGTATGCGCGTGATCCTGCCCGTGCTCAATAAGCGGATCAACGAGTTCGTCGCGGACTCCGAGCGAGCGAGCGTGGGCTCCTGCATGAGCACGGTTCTCAGCCTTGGCGTGATCGCTATCCAGTCCGCCTCCTCCCAGGTCCTGAAACACGTCGACTCGAGTCTCTTCTTCGTGGTGCTCGCGGCGCTCCTGTCCGCAGGGTTCCTCTGGCTTCGGCCGAGGCTCAAGGTGGCGTTCAGGAACGACCCCGCGCGGCGTCCTTGAGCTTCTTGACCCGGCGGGCGGAGGCCTCCCGGTCATTGAGGAAGCCGAAATCCCGCTGCCCTCAGCCTAAGCTCGACCTCCGGCAGAAATTTGAGCTGTAGATAGTCAGTTTTTCCAGCGTCCGGATTCGTGACTATGCTTCCCAGCGCGAACATGTCCCTGGAGTACCGCCATGCCATCCGCAACGGGAAGGTGCCGGCATCGAAGCTGACCTCCAAATTGTACGCGTCCTCGGCAGCGGTGACGATCTGCCCGCCGAATTTCGCGCTCACGTAGCGTCGATTGCAAACGAGGCTAGGCGCGGCCGTCGCAAGCTCCTGAAACACTTGGTACTGGATCCGATGGGCGAACACCTCGCTCATGAAGATATGCTGGTCGAGGGCCTGCTTGCCATTCGATCCCGTGGTCTGTTCTTCCTTCAAAGGATGAAGGGCTTCGCAAGCGTGCGACATCTCGTGAGCGAAAACCATGAGGGTGAGTACCGGATCTAGCTCAGGTTTAAAGGCAAAGGTGATCGCTTTCTTCCCTGAGGGATTCCCGAGTTTCGTCATCATCTGAAAACCGGAATCCGATCCTCCATTTACGTAATGAAAATCAGGCCCCTGAAAACGCGCGGGATCGGCTCGCATGCCATCCATGCACCGCACCAGCGGCCCCGCCACAAGCGTCAGTCGCAGCACATTCTCAGCGGCTCTGCGAAAATCGTCTGGATGAGTGCGGCGATACGAGCGGTCCGCAAATTTTTCAATGAAGGATGAAATTTCCGTGGCGAGCCCCTCGCGGGCTTCCGCTTGCCCTACTGAGCGACCCGATTGCGCCTGGGTGAGCGCGATGGCTATCTGATTCAAAGCTCTGCCCACGATGGGATTCCTTTCCAGTAAATCGGCCGTCTTCATGGCTGGGTCGAATTTTGCGAGCACAGCGAGAGCGTTCTTCATCTGAGAAGCGATCGGTTTGAATCTCTTCAGGGTGTCCTGAAGTCTGGACAGTGAGAGACTGAGGTCGGCTACATGATCGACTTGTTGGATTTTAGAGGTCAGGGGA
>CAYJTX010000459.1:0-2919 GCA_964372615.1 uncultured Bacteriovoracaceae bacterium
CTGCCGTCATCGGCGACCACGGTGGGCCCGGCCGTGAGCCACGAGCCCAGATACCAGTTCGAAAAGAGGCACTCGCCCCCGGGGCAGAGGAACGGCTGCACCACCTCGACGGGAACTGAAAGGTCGGCGCCAGAGGTTCCGCTGCCGATCTGGCCGTTGCCATTTTCCCCCCAGCACCAGACCGACTTGTCGGCCAAGACTGCACAGCCGTGGTAAAAGCCGATCGCGATGCTCTCGATGCCCGCGACGTTGAGAACGTTCGACGGCGACGGATTGATTGAGTCCATGGTGCCATTGCCGATCTGGCCCTTCGATCCGTAGCCCCAGCAACTGACCAGGGAGGTCTCGCTCGCATTGGACAGGGCACACATGGTCAGACCTGAGGCGGAGAGTTGCTGGACGGAGGCGAGCCCCGGAACGACGATCGGGACATTCTGATTCGCGCCGGCCGAGCCCTGGCCCATGCTTCCGAGTCCGTCATAGCCCCAGCAGTATGCGGATCCAATCCCGTCGATCGCGCAAGAAATGTCGTCCCCCGTGACGACATCAGCGTAGACCGCCCCAAGGTCCAGCGGAACATTCGAATCCGTGGCTCCGCCGTCTCCCAGCTGCCCCTCTTCTCCGTCGCCCCAGCAGTCGGTGGTCTCAGACCCTAAAAGGCCGCAAAATCCTAACGGAGAGAGCCAATCTGTTTCAGCTCTTCCGCAGACGTGTTCGTATCCGACGGATACCGAGTTCCAGCCGCAATACCAGTCAGGATTCGGCTGCACCGGACCCTGGGGAGTTGCCGTGTCACCCGGCGACCAATATCCTAGCTTCCCATCAATGTCGTCGCCCCAGCAGTAGAGGTTTTTGAGAGCGGTGATTGCGCAGGTGGTATCGCCGCCCGCGTCGGCAGTGACAACCGTGTCCGCCCCCCATGTGGCCGTAGTGACCTGCCGCATGGTACTCGAATACGGCAATGCGGAGTACGCCGGGTCTCCCAGGACTACGTTGTTTCCCCCGGTCTCATTGTTCCCCCAGCACCAGAGCTCCCCGTTCGAAGTCCACGCGCAGGTGTGCTCCTGTCCTGCCGTGATCCCGATGAAGTCATGGTCGCTGCTCCCACTCACCGGAACTGGAACCGAGCTATCCGTTGTCGATCCGTTCCCCAGCTGACCCTCGCCGTTCTCCCCCCAGCACCGGATGTCTCCGCCGTTCAGGCTGCAGCAATGAGCAAGTCCACACGCCACCTTGTTGTCCGGCGTGAACTCCGAGCGCCACATCGCCGTCACCCCGTACCCATCGCCCACGAGCTTGTGGTCAGCGACGTTGGTTCCGAGCACAGTACCGTCGCCCGCGGCCCAGCTCCCCCCCGAGTACTCCTTCACGCGGAGGCGCTGGGTGGTGTCGATGAAGCCGTAGACCGCGCGCCCGGAGCCGTCCCAGGCGATCGACGAAAAGGAATCGGTCGGGTCCTGCACGCCCGTGACGCTTGCGACGCCGGTGATGCCGACGATGCTGTAGGAACCCGCGGTCGTCGGCCCGAGCGAGGTCGCGAGCGGCCCGGTGAGTCCCGCGACCCCCGAGGTCGGCGCGATGATCCCCGCCGCCGCGAGACCGATCGTCGCGGAGGCGCCCCAGATACCCGTGCTCGAGTTGTAAGGATGCATGTCGGTGTTCGCGGCTGTCCCATCGGAGCTCACGGCGATCCACTCCCCGTTGGGTCCCCGAGCCACGGCCAGGTTGGTCCGGGTCGCGCCGGCACTGGGATTGTCGAGCACGGTGAAGCCAGGGCCGATCGGCGACCAGGTGCCGGTCAGCGCCACCGGAGAGAAGTCGTAGCCCCGCACCCAGAGGCGGAAGTCGTTACTGTTCTCATCGCAAAGAGTCGCCAGGAGCTTCGCGGAGTGCCCATCGGCGGCCGGGACGAGCTCGTACTCGCCGAAGCTGCGAGAAGTCACGTCCCCGCCCTGCCGCGTGCAGGGAAAGCTACCGCTGACCATCTGGCTGTAAGCGGAGCCCAGGTCGGCGACCGCTGATTTCCAGCTCCAGTCCGACGCGGTCGCCGCCTCTTGTCGCATTTCAAAAGTCTTGGCCTTGTTGCAAGCGGAGGCGCTGAGCAGGACACCGAGCAAAAGCAGAACACCGCCGGACTCGGACGTCACTTGCCGAACCGGCAAGCGGTCTCCTTCCAGCGGGCCGAGATCTGTGCCGCGGCGGAAACTCCCCCGCGGAAAACGTGCCACGAAAGAATGCACGATCCCTCTAACCCTCACGAACTAGAATCTAATTTCTGACTATATTAGTCAAGTTTTTTGGCCGCCTGTGCCTCCTCTCAGGACCCGACTGGACCTGCTCAAAAACACGGCCAGACTCGCAGATTCTGTGTGTGCGTCACAGGAGACACCCGTGTCGCGGTCGCCGCGTCTGCACGCAAACCTCCCGCATGGCTCGACTTTTGAGTTGCGGGCCCCGCCAAATCCCCCTAAGAATTTTCGACAGGAGATCTCAATCATGGCCAAGAAAAGCTCAAAATTTTCGTTCATCAATGAAGTGCACGCTGGCCTCTCAAAGGCTGCTACCGTGTCGCGCAGCGGGCAGGTCCGCCTGAAGCGCGCAGATCTGAAGGCGGTCGTCGATGGCGCCTTCACGACTGGCGCGAAGGCTGCCGCGGGTGGCGAGCGCGTACGATTCCCGGTGGTGGGAGCCCTCGTCCGCAAGGACGTGAAGGCTCGCAAGGCGGGCAAGGGCGTGAATCCCTTTACAGGCGAGCCGATGACGATCAAGGCCCGGCCTGAGTCCAAGAAGCCCCGCTGGTCGTTTCCGAAGAGCCTGCGAGAGACTTTCGCGAATCGGAGGAACTGGTAAACCGTCCGAGAGGGAGCAGGGTGAGGAGAGAGTGGCGGTAGCACAGCGGAGTGCTGAAAAATCAGGTGG
>CAYJTX010000460.1:0-2916 GCA_964372615.1 uncultured Bacteriovoracaceae bacterium
TGCTGGCCGCCTATCTGGGCCGCGAACGCCCGGCCCCCGACGAGTTGCAACGCCTACAGCGGATGCGCCTGGCCTCGGACTGGCGAGAGGCCTTCTGGGGATTTCTTCAGGCCGGCCTCTCCGGCGGCGGCGCCTTCGACTACCTCGCGTACGGGAAAAAGTATCTGGCCCGCTTCCGGGAGCGCGTGGCAAAGTAGCGCACATGGGCACGGAGCGGACCCGAGTCGCGATCATGGGTGGAGGCATCGTCGGCTGCGGCATCGCGTACCATCTGACGAAGATGGGCTGGAAAGACGTTCTTGTGCTCGAGAAGGGCGAGCTGACGAGTGGCTCGACGTGGCACGCTGCCGGCCTGGTGGGTCAGCTCAGATCCTCAAGAAACGTCACGCGGATGCTCAAGCACAGCGTGGAGCTCTACGCGCAGCTTGAGGAGGAGACCGGCCAGAACACAGGCTGGAAGCAGGTGGGAGGGCTGCGGATCGCCTCCTCGGCCGAGCGGTGGCTCGAGCTCAAGCGGGGCGCGACGACCGCCAAGAGCTTCGGAATGCCGATGGAGCTCATCGGGCCCATGGAAGCCCAAAAGCTCTTCCCGCTGATGAGCCTGGAGGGAGTAGTCGGCGCCACCCTTCTTCCCACGGATGGGTACGCGGACCCGAGCGGCGTGACTCAGGCCCTGGCCAAGGGGGCCCGCAGCCGCGGCGCGACGTTTCGGAGAGGGGTCCGGGTGGTTTCCATCCGGGTGGAGAACGACCGCGCCACGGAGCTCACGCTCGACGACGGCACGCGCGTCGGCGCGGAGGTCGTGGTCTGCGCGGCCGGCCTGTGGTCGCGCGAGGTGGGAGCGATGGCTGGAGTCAATATCCCCGTCGTGCCGATGCAGCATCAGTATCTGGTAAGCGAGCCGATCCCGGGTCAGCCGAAGTGCATGCCGACCATGCGGGATCCCGACCACCTCGTCTATTATAAGGAAGAGATGGGGGGCCTGGTCATGGGCGGCTACGAGCCCAATCCCATCCCCTGGGGCGTGCCCTCCGTGCCGCAGGATTTCGGGCAGCAGCTTCTCGCGCCGGACTTCGACCATTTCGGGCCGATCTCGGAGCTCGCGCTCAAGCGCACGCCGGCGCTCGGAACGGTGGGCGTTCGCAAGCTGATCAACGGTCCGGAGGCGTTCACCTCGGATGGCCATTTCATCCTCGGTAAGGCGCCGGAGCTCGAGAACTTCTTCGTCGCGTCCGGGTTCAACGCTCACGGCATCGCGGCCGGTGGGGGTGCTGGCCGCATGATGGCCGAGTGGATCATTCACGGGGAGCCCAGCATCGACCTCTGGGTCTGCGACATCCGGCGATTCGGCGGCTACCACCGCAGCACGCGTTACCTCGTCGAGCGCACCTCCGAGCTCTACGGCAAGCACTACACGATCGCCTGGCCCCACGAGGAGCATCACACGGGCCGAGGCATTCGCCTGAGCCCGCTGTACGAGAGGCTTCGATCACAGGGAGCCGTCTACGGCGCCAAGTTCGGATGGGAGCGGCCCAACTGGTTCGCGCCAGAAGGAGTGAAGGCTGCCGATACGCTCACGTTCGGAAGGGCCAACTGGTTCGAACCGGTAGGTCAGGAGCACCGGGCGATCCGGGAGCGGGTGGCGCTCATCGACCAGACTTCCTTTACGAAGCTCGAGGTTCGCGGGCCGGGATCATTCGAGGCCTTGCAGCGGATCGCCGCGAACAACCTCGACAAGCCCCCGGGCAGCCTCACGTACACGCAGCTTTGCAACGAGCGGGGCGGAATCGAGGCCGATCTGACAATCGCGCGCCTGGAGCGCGATCATTTCTACATCGTGACCGGCACCGCTTTCGGAATCCACGATCTCAACTGGATCCGCAAGAACCTCCCCCGCGACTCGTCGATCAGCGCGATCGACGTGACGTCATCGCGTGCGGTCATCAATCTCTGCGGTCCGTTGTCGCGGGAGGTCCTCCAGAACGTGACCGAAGACGACGTGGCAGGCTCGGCGCTCCGGTTCGCGACCTTCAAGGAGATTCAGATCGGCTATGCAAGCGCACGAGCGCTTCGCGTGACCTACGTGGGGGAGCTGGGATACGAGCTGCACGTGCCGGTCGAGTCGGCCTGTTACATCTACGACCGGCTCTGGGAAGCCGGCTTGAAGCACGGGATCGTCAACGCCGGCTACCGAGCCATCGAGTCCACGCGGCTTGAGAAAGGTTACCGCTACTGGAGCGCGGATCTCACCCCGGACTACACGCCCTTTGAGGCCGGCCTGGGTTTCTGCGTCTCCTTCAAGAAAGGCGATTTCATCGGGAGGGCGGCCCTGGCCCGCGCCAAGGAAGAGGGCCCGCGCGTCCAGCTCGCCTGCTTCGTCCTAGCCGAGCCCTTTCAACTTTACGGAGGAGAGACCCTCCTTCGCGAGGGGAAGGTCCTTGGCGTGGTCTCCAGCGGGGGATACGGCTACACGGTCGGAAGGACGATCGCCTATGGCTACATCCCCTCCGATCAGATGGCCTACCGAGATTTTCAGATTGAAGCGTTCGGACAGGTGAGCGCGGCGGAGCGTCGCGACGGCGCCCTGCATGACCCTGAAAGAACGAGGATCCTCGCATGACTGACCCGACAAGCAGCGCCGATACGAAGGCCTATACAGCGGACGTCGAGACCCTGGAACGCCTGGGATACAAGCAGGAGCTGCATCGACGGATGAGCGGTTTTTCGAACTTCGCCATCTCGTTCTCGATCATCTGCATCCTCGCGGGCGGAATCACGTCCCTCCAGCTAGGTCTCTCGAGCGTGGGTGGGGCGTCAATCGGTCTGGGCTGGCCCCTTTCCTGCTTTTTTTCGCTCCTGGTTGCGGCCGCCATGGGGCAGGTGGCGTCGGCCTTCCCGACGGCAGGCGGCCTGTAC
>CAYJTX010000461.1:0-2888 GCA_964372615.1 uncultured Bacteriovoracaceae bacterium
CCTGTTCGAAACGTCGGTTTTCCTCGGGTGGAACGGGCAAGACGGGAGGCACGGGAGTCGGCGAGCCCTTCTCGTCAAGAGCGACGAAGGTCGCGTAGGCGGTCGCCGTGTGTTTCGTTTCCCCGGTCACCGGGTTCTCGGAGTCGACGCGCACGCCCACCTCGATCGAGGTTCGGCCCGCCCAGTTGACCGACGCCTTGATGTGAACCACGTGGCCAACCTTGACGGGCGCGACGAAGTGAAGCGCGTCGAGCGACGCCGTGACCACGACCCGGCGGGCGTGCCTGCCGGCGGCGATCGCGCCCGCGATGTCGATCCACGACATGATGCGCCCGCCGAAGATCGTCCCGAGCGCGTTCGCATGCGACGGAAGCACGAGCTCGGTCATGATGACCGTGGAGTCCTTAGGCGGCTTGCCCTTCATCTACTTCCAAAGAGTATTTCCCGGTGCTTGGAAGGAGCAAGCGATTTTGTTACCTGGGCAGTCTCTCATGCGGCGCCTCGTACTGCTCACCCTGATCGCGTTCAATGCCATCTGGTCCGCCCACCCGGCGATGAGCAAGGTCGCAATGCGGTCGGTCTCGCCCGCGCACGCGGCCTGGTGGCGCTATGCGCTCGCCCTGGCGGCCTATCTCCTGTTCGTGCCGTTTCTTCGAGACGCTCGCGGGAAGCGACTGCGCGGTCCGGCCTTCGCGCTGCCGATCGGCCGGCACGCGCGCGACCGGGCCTGGATCTGTCTGCTGGGGTTTCTGACCTTCTGCGTATCGCCGCTTCTGACATTCATCGGGCTTTCGGCTTCGCGCGCGACCGACAACGCGCTGATCATCGCGATCGAGCCGCTTTTCGTAGTTCTCCTGGCAAGGCTGCTCCTGGGAGAGCGGCTTCGCGAGCGGGACGCGCTCGCGCTTCCCCTGGCGGTCGCGGGCTTTTTCCTTCTCAGCGGCGGTTCCGGCCTAGGGGGTGGGGGCTGGGACCCCCGCTTCTGGGGCAATGTGCTCATGGCGGTCTCCCTCGTGGGCGAGGCCTCGTTTTCAGTGCTCGGAAGACTGCTCACTCGCCGCCACGCGCCGCTCGGGATCTTTGGATCGGCCCTGGCATTTGGCTGCCTGCTGCTGACTGCCGCCGTCCTGTGGCTGGAGGGGGTCCCGGATCCACGTGCCCTCTCAGCCGAGGCGTGGCTCGGGCTTCTCTGGCTCGGTCCGCTCGGCACGACCGCCGGTTACATTGCGTGGATGGTCGCGCTCGCGGAGGCGCCCGTGGCGGCGATCTCCGTCACGCTCTTCTTTCAGCCCTTGATGGGAACGGTCTGGGGCGCGGTCTGCCTGGACGAAAGGCTCGAGCCGATGCAGTGGGCGGGCGCGGTCGCCATCCTGCTCGCACTGGCAGCGCAGGCCGGGGGCGGGCGCAGGCGAGCCATCCCCGCTTGAGGTACGTACCGTGGTAAAGCCGATGAAAAAAGTCAAATTACTGCCGCTGAAAATTGCACTTGCTGAAAAAAAAGAGCGGTTTCTATACTTGAGTCAGTGGAGGGGGAAATGGAAGTCTCCAAGCCCGTACGTGAACTCGGTGGCCAGGAACTGCTGACAGAAGTGATCCAGCTGACGGGCCTGCCGCCTTCGCTGGTTCAGGACGAACTCGCGGGAATCCTTGAAGCATCTGGAAAGAGCTCCAAGGACCTGACCCTGGATGAGCTTCGAATCGCCTTGGCGGGGTACTTAGAGACCCTCCACCAGGGTATCGAAGCTGATTCGGCTGAGTCCTAGCGCCCTAAAATCCTCGAGCCTGATATCGCTTTCGTATTCAGGGCGCCGGCACCCTTCCGGTATCCCCACCGGGTTTTCACGCCTATAATCGAATCAATCCCGATCGCCCCACGACCGATGCGTTACTAGGAGTGGTCACCCCCGAAACGGAGCGCGCGCCCATGATCATTCTCTCATCCAAGAACAAGGTTCCGGATTCGCTCGTCGAGCCTGAGAAGGTGGGATTCGATCCTGCGAGGGCTGAGGGATACATCCCGAACCCCATCGTGATCGAGCAGACGGCGCGGGGAGAGCGGCAGTACGACATCTACTCGCGTCTGCTCCTGGATCGCATCGTTTTCCTCGGCACCGAGGTGAACGACACGGTTGCCAATCTGCTCGTCGCGCAGCTCTTCTTCCTGGAGTCGTCGGACCCGGACAAGCCGATCCACCTCTACATCAACTCGCCGGGAGGGTCGGTCACGGCTGGGCTCGGGATCTACGATGTCATGCAGTACATCAAGCCCGACGTGGCCACCTACTGCATCGGGCTCGCGGCGAGCATGGGTTCCCTCCTACTCACGGCGGGAGCCAAGGGCCATCGCTGCAGCATGCCCCATAGCCGGATCATGATTCACCAGCCGCTCGGGGGCGCGCGCGGTCAGGCGTCCGATATCGAGATCCAGGCCAAGGAAATCCTGTACTTGAAGGATCGTCTGAACGCGATTCTGGCCCGGCACACGGGCAGAAACCCGGATCAGATCCGTCGGGACACGGATCGCGACAATTACTTGTCGGCCCAGGAAGCGGTGGATTACGGCCTCATCGACAAGGTGGTTGAAAAGCACGCGACCCCTTAGCTACGCTTGAACCAGAAGTGAGTGCGGCTAGGCCGGAATTCGCCGCGGATCGAGGGAGAAAATGGACGGAAAGAAATACGGCGACGGTTTCGGAAACCTCTGCTGTTCCTTCTGCGGGAAGAACCAGCGAGAGGTGAAAAAGCTCATCGCCGGGCCGACCGTCTACATCTGCGACGAGTGCATCGAGCTCTGCAACGACATCATCGCCGAGGAAGGCCAGACGGAATCCCCGGCCCGCTCAACGCAGGCGATCTTTGGCGCTTTAAGCGTTGTTGTTATTTACAAA
>CAYJTX010000462.1:0-2866 GCA_964372615.1 uncultured Bacteriovoracaceae bacterium
GGTCGAGACGCTCGAATGCAAGGACCCGACCTGGACTTCGGAATATGCCCACTTCCGACGGCTCTGCGAAAGGCCTTCGAACAACATCGACAACGACCTCTGGCTCAACGAGGCGTTCAGGCAGCTCTGGGACGGCGGAACGAGGATCTCGCGGTGAAGGTCGGAATTGCCGGAATGTCGCATCTCGGGCTCGTCACGGGAGTCGCGTTCGCGTCGCGAGGGATCGACGTGATCGGCTACGACGCGGACGACCGCCTCGCGCTTCCGCTCCACGAGCCCGGCCTCGAGGAGAAGAGGACCGCAGCGGCCGCCCGCCTGAGGTTCTCATCCGATCCCGCCGCGCTCGCGGTCTGCGACGTCGTTTACGTCGCGCTGGACGTGAAAACCAGTGACCGCGACGAGAGCGACCTCACCGAGCTCGACGCCCTCATCGAACGGGTTCTCCCTCATCTCGCCCCGAACGCGACGCTTGTCGTGCACAGCCAGGTCCCGCCCGGCTACACCCGCCGCGTGGCCGCTCGCGCGCGCGGGGCCGGAATGGTCGCGGTCTTTTACCAGGTCGAGACGCTGATCTTCGGCCGCGCGCTGGAGAGGGCGCTCGAGCCCGAGCGGTACATCGTCGGCGCCGCCGAGCCGGCTGAGCCGTTTCCCGCTCCGTACGCGCGGCTCCTGGAGGGGTTCGGGTGCCCCATTCTCCGGATGCGCTACGAGAGCGCTGAGCTGGCGAAAATTTCCATCAATCTCTTCCTGATCTCGACCGTGACGACGACGAACATGCTCGCCGAAGTCTGCGAGCGGATCGGGGCCGACTGGGAGGAGATCGCCCCCGCCCTGCGGCTGGACCGGCGAATCGGCCAGCACGCCTACCTCGCGCCCGGCCTCGGCATCTCGGGAGGGAACCTCCACCGGGATCTGGTGACGATTCTCGCCCTCGGCCAGGAGAGGGGAGCGGAGGTCGGCCAGGCGGCGATCTTCCGAAGAGACAGCGACTACCGGCGCGACTGGGTGCTGCGGCTCGTGAGCCGGGAAGTCCTTTCAGCAAATCCAGGCGCGCGCCTGGCGCTCTGGGGTCTGGCTTACAAGCCAAATACCCAGTCCATCAAGAACTCTCCCTCCCTGCGGCTGATCCGACAGCTCGAGAAGGCAAGCATTTCCGCCTACGACCCGGTCGTGCGCGTTCCCGACGGGTTTCCCCGGGTGAGACAGGCCGAGAGCGCCGCCGCCGCCTGCCAGGGCGCGGACGCGCTCGTGATCATGACCCCCTGGGATGAGTTCCGCCGGGCCGAGGCCTCGGTCCCGGTGGTGATCGATCCGTTCGGAGTGCTCGCGGGGAGAGTCCAAGAGCGTACGCGGTACTTCCGCCTGGGGGTTCACTCATGAGCCGGCTGGTGATTCTGGGCGCTGGTGGATTCGTGGGAAGGGCGCTCGCGAAAGCCCTGGGCGGTTCCGGGCGCGAGGTCGTTCCGCTCTCCTCGAGGGACCTCGACCTCGCCGCGCCCGGGGCAGGGGCCCAGCTTCGCGCCCTCGCCCGCAAGGAGGACACCGGGATTTTCCTCTCCGCCCTTACCCCCGACAAGGGGAAGGGCCCGGATGCCTTCCTCAGAAACGTCACGATGGCACGAAACGTCGCCGAGGCCATCGACGCGGGAGCGTTCGGTCACGTCGTCTACATGAGCTCCGACGCCGTCTACGACGATCAGCCGGGTCCGATCCGGGAGTCCTCTCCCTGCGCTCCCCCCAGCCTGTACGGCCAGATGCACGTCGTGCGCGAAACGATCTCCAGGGAGTCCTGTGCCAAGAGCGCGACGAAGCTTGCGATCCTCAGGCCGTGCGCGGTCTACGGCCCCGGCGACACCCATAACAGCTACGGCCCCAACCGATACGTCCGCTCCGCGCTGAAGACCGGATCGATCCAGCTCTTCGGCGGTGGCGAGGAGACCCGGGATCACATCTATATCGATGACCTCACCCGTCTCGTCTCGGCCTGCCTCGAGCGGAAGTTCGAAGGCGTGCTGAACGCCTGCCCCGGCGCGGCGCTCACCTTCCTGGAGGCGGCGAAAGCCGTCTCTTCGGTGATAGGAGGAGAGATTCGAATCGAGTGCTCGAAGCGGGCCAGCCCCATCAGCCACCGGCACTTCGATCGATCCCTCCTGGACGAGACCTTCGCGGGGTTTCGATTCACCTCTTTCCAGGAAGGCGTGAAGCTCACCGTCGAAGCCGCGAGAAAGACCCCCTAAGTGGAAACCGGAGTGTCGGCCGTCATCCTGCTGCGGACCGACGGAGCCGCGCTCTTCCAGCTTCGGGACCGGAAGCCGGGCCTGCGTCACGCAGGTCAGTGGGCATTCCCGGGGGGGCATGCCGAGCCCGGGGAGGCGCCCATCGATTGCGCCCGCCGCGAATTCCTCGAGGAGACGGACTATCGCCTCTCAACGGAGGAGCTGCACGAGCTGGCCACCGAGCTCGAGGACATCGACGGCCGCTACCGAAGACCTTTGCACCTTTTCTGGGCGAGGTATGATGGACGGCAGGAGCTCCGATGCCGGGAAGGCGCGGGGCTCCAGTTCATCGGACGAGAAGAGGCCCAGCGGTACCCGATCGTGGCGTTCTTGGTCACCTATTGGGACCAGGCCCTCGCGATCGTGAGGAATCTGCGGGAGGAGAGAAGCGATGGCGGCTGACGAAGAAGCGATCCCCTACGTCAATTTCAAGCCGCAGCTCGCCGAGGTGAAAGCCGAGCTGCTGCGCGCGGTCGAGAAGGTGCTGGACGGAGGGATGTTCATCCTCGGTCCCGCAGTCGAGGCGTTCGATTCGGAGTTCGCGGCTTACTGTGGGTCCCAGCACGGGGTCGGAGTCTGCAACGGCACCT
>CAYJTX010000463.1:0-2861 GCA_964372615.1 uncultured Bacteriovoracaceae bacterium
GGGAGGAGGATCCCAGGAGGAGAACTTGAGGCTGCTCTGCGCGTCTCATAATCGGCTCGCGGCGATCGAGGCGCTGGGTTGGCCGGTGATGGCGCCCTTTCTACGGAGCTGACGAGCCAAAGAGACGCACTTCGGCCCCTTGGGACCGACGTACCCTGCACCGACGATCGCGGCTTCACGCCACGTCGCTCGCCAGCGCCTGCTCGCCCTTGGCGCGCCCCCTTCAGCGCGCGCTGGCGGTCCTGAACCCCGCAGCCGTGCCGCTCACCTGTGACAGCATTGGCCTTAGCCCGCCTTCTTCAGCGGCACGACCGTCGGTCCGGGGTACGCACCGGGGGCTCCGGCGGGCCCGACATAATCGTCGCGGAACCGCTTGTTACCCCCCTCCTCGACTGGCACGCTCGCCTCCGGCTCGACGCCGTGGTAGGCCGCCTCGGTAAACGCGTCGACCTGGCAGGCCTCCCAGCGCACGGTCGCGGCCTCGTTCAGCAGCCTGGCCTCATCCTCGCTGATGATTCCCTGCTCCCGCGCGGGCTCGATCAGCTTGAAGATGCGCTTCTTGGGCAAGAGTCGCTGTCGAACGGCGCGGGAGATCCGATTTTCCACGGCCTCGGCGCGCTTGCAGACGGTGAACGCGTACTCAAGGCGACCGAGGGCCTCGTCATGCGCCTGCGGCAGGTGGATGCCGGCGGTCACGCGGTCGCGAGCGCCCCCGACTTCCAGAATCGCGGCCGCGGCCCGGTGCCCGAGCGAGTCTGACGGCCCCGGGTCGAGCGCGTTGAGGCGCGCCAGGGGGCGCGCGATCCATCTGAAAATTTTTCCCAGAACCGGAACGGGAAAATTGGCGAGAATGCCCTCGAAGGCCGCCTGGATCTGCCCGAGCGCGTGGCGCAGGCAGTAGAGGGCGAGCGGGAGGTCCTCCGGCTGGCGTCCCTCCGCGTGGTACCGCCTCAGAACCGATGCCGCCACGTACTGCCACGACAGCACGTCGGCATACCTGCCGGTCAGCTTTTCGCGGCGCTTGAGGCCTCCGCCGAGCGTCGCGCCCGCGACATCCGCGAGCAGGGCGAAGCAGGCGGATGCCCACGAGAGCTTCTGGGCGAGCCGGCCGAGCGGCCCGGAAACGCCGGTTCGAGCGAGCCGCCCCCGGGTGAGTCCGTGCACGACGACCCGGAAGACGTTCGTGACGACGTGGTGGATGTGGCCCCAGAGCGCGAGGTCGAACTCGACCGCGTCGCCGCCGTCGATTCCCTTCATGACCCGAAAGGCCCATGGGTGAGCCCGGAAGAGGCCCTGGCCGAAGATGATCATCGTCCGGGTGAGGATGTTCGCCCCCTCGACCGTGATGCCGATCGGAAGCGCCTGGTACATCGGAGCGATGACGTTGCGCGGGCCCCGTGAGATCCCGGCCCCGGCCATGATGTCCATCCCGTCGTTGACGACCGTGCGCATGAGCTCCGTCGCGCTCTGCTTCATGATAGCCGAGACGACGGAGGGCTTGATGTCCTGCCCCAGCGCGCCCGCCGTGTACCGGCGCATCGCCTCAAGGGCGTACGTGTACGCGCCGATCCGGGCGAGCGGCTCCTCCAGCCCCTCGAGCTTGCACAGGGGCAGCCCGAACTGCCGGCGGATCGACGTATGGGCGCTCACCACGCGCGTGACGACCTTGGCGCCTCCGGTGGCCTGCGCGGGCAGCGAGATGCCGCGCCCGGCGCCCAGGCAATCCATCAGCATCGCCCAGCCGCGTCCCGCGTTGCGGAGACCGCCGATGATCCAGTCCGCCGGAATCTCGACGGCGCGTCCCTGGATCGGGCAGTTATGAAACGGCACTCCGAGCGGGTCGTGCCTCTCGCCACGGACCACACCGGGCGTCGTCGCCGGGATGAGCGCGCAGGTAATCCCGACGATGTACTCATCGCCCAGAACGTGGTTCGGATCGCGCAGCTCGAAGGCGAGGCCGACGAGATCGGCCACTCCCGCGAGGGTGATCCAGCGCTTGTTCCAGCTCAGCCGGATCCAGACCGAGCCGTCGGCCTTGCGGTAAAGCTCGCCGTTGGACTCGAGCGAGCCCGCGTCGCTGCCCGCCCTCTGCTCCGTCAGCGCGAAGCACGGGATCATCTCGCCCGAGGCGAGCTTGGGCAGGTAGTGGTTCTTCTGCTCTTCGGTTCCGTAGTGCAGAAGTAGCTCGGCCGGCCCGAGCGAGTTCGGCACCATGGCCGTGATCGTGGCCGGGATGGAGCGGCTCGCGAGCTTGTGGATCACCTCACTGTGGGCAAGCGGGGAAAAACCGAGGCCGCCGAACTTCTTCGGGATGATCATGCCGAAGATTCCCATCTTGCGCATTCGCGCCCAGACTTCCGGAGGCATCTCCCGGTCCTGATAGATTTTCCAGTCGTCGAGACCCCGACAGAGCTCCTCGACCGGGCCTTCGACGTAGGCCTGCTCTTCCGCCGTAAGCTCGGGGTAGGGTTCCGAGAGCAGGCGCCGGAAGTTCGGCCGGCCCGTGAAGAATTCGCGCTCGACCCACACGGCTCCGGCCTCGAGCGCCGCCCGCTCGGTCTCGGAGACCTGAGGCGCCAGCTTCAGCGCCCTGACGATTCCGAGAAGGGGCCGAGAGACGCAGAGGCGCCGAAGAGGTCGGATATTGAAGATCGCCGCGGCCGCCCCGAAAAGGCCGAGGCCCCAGGGAGGGCAGCCGACCGCGAAGAGCCCCCCCACGGCCAGGGCAGTCCAGACCCAGAGGTGAGCTCCCAGGAAACCCGCCACGACGACGGCACCTGCTCCCGCGGCGACACCGATCCAGGTCTGCAGGTCCAGCTCGAACGTCATGGGTGTCTCCTTTGGAAGCCCGCAGGCAAAGC
>CAYJTX010000464.1:0-2848 GCA_964372615.1 uncultured Bacteriovoracaceae bacterium
CGTCGACCGCGATGCGGATCTCGCCCACGCCGAGCGCCGCCGCCTCGATCTCGGTCGCCTCTACCCGCTCGCCCTTCCGCGCCGCCGCCCAGGCCCTCAGCTTTCTCATTTCACGCCTCCCGCAGGCTTCGTCGTCCGAAGGCCGGCCTTCACCCAGTCGTCGAAGCCCCCCATGTTCGCCGCCCGGTGACCGTCGTTCGTGGCGAGCTTGGCCGCCTCGCCGGCGCGCCCCCCAGCGGTGCAGTAGAAGACGAGCTGCTTGTCCTTCGAAGTCTTGGCCAGGAACTCCTTCCAGGAGGCGTCGCCGGCTCGAATCTTCGACATCGGAATCGACACTGCGCCCGCCGCCATTCCGCTCTCGGCGATCTCCTCGGGCTCGCGGACGTCGACCAGCGTGGCGAAGTCGTTTCTCAGCAGCCCCTCGACTTCGGCGGGGGTAACCGTGGTGACCGGGCCTTCCTTCGGCGGACAGGCGCTGAGCGCGAACGCGAGAGCGACGAGAAGGGGCGTCAGGGAATTTCGCATGGGGGCCATTCAAGCACAGACCGCGCGAAGGCTCAAATCGCGGGAGCGCGGCCTGGCCGCGCCGTGCTCACCCGCCCGCGGCTTGGCCGCCCAGCACTTCTTGACGAGGAACGAGACCCTCGATTCGGGCCGCTCAAATCCCGCGGATCGCATCAAAGGCTCCATGGGATTCGCCCGGTAGTTCCTGAAAAACGGCTCGTGGTAGTTTTTCGGAAAGACCTCCAGGGTCGACTCGAAGTCGGGCGCCTCGCCCTTCTGAACGACCTCGACGAAGCCGAAGAAGCCGCCGGGGCGCAGGACCCGGAAGCTCTCCTTCAAGATCGCCTTGCGGTGCTCAAGTGGCATCTCGTGCCAGAGGTAGACCGAAAAGACCGCGTCGAAGTGCCCCGCCCGGAAGGGCAGGTCGGCTGCGTCGGCCTGAAGGAACTCGACCCCGGGGGTGTCCGCGAAGCGCTTTCGCGCGAAGCGCAGGTAGGGCTCGCTGAGATCCGTCGCCACGAGTCGGGCGCGCGGCAGCGCGAGGTGTACCGACCGAGTCGCCGAGCCGGGCCCGCAGCCGAGCTCGAGAATTCGCAAACCTTCTCCATCGGTCGTTCGAAAGAAATCTTTCAAAGGGCGAATGATCCGCCTCCGCATCGCGTCTGACATCCCCGAGAAGAGCAGTTCAACCTGATGCTCGTAGAGCTCAGCGGAGCGCTCCGAGAGGTAGCCGTTCGTCTGGAAGTGGAAGTTGCGCCGGTAGTACCTGGGCACCTCGGGAAGGTACGCGCGAGCTTCGGCGTCGAACACGGTCGTCCGGCCCAGCCGCCGACGGCGGAACGCGCTCACTCCGTCCCAGAGGATCCGCGGAATGCGCTGCAGGTGCCGTCGCGGGTCCTCCGGCAGGAGCACGCTCGCCGGGGTGATGCCGTCCCGGATGTCGGCCACGTCCTCCTGAATCGTGCGCCCGATTTCGGCGTGCACTCGTCGCCGGAACTCGCGATCCCGGACCGCCACGATCGCGTCGAGTCCGGGAGCGAACCGGGAGAGCAGGTTGAGCGCCCCGTACTGGGCCGTATACTGGAGACTCCGCGCTCGGCAGTAGGCGACAAGCGCTTCCGGAGGCACGTACTTCCCCACCGCGGAGGCTAGATCCTCGAGGCGCGACATCTCCTTAATTATTGCCGCGTCGAATCAGAAGTCAATGGCGCCCGGGAGTCCGGTTCTTTAGGCGGTAAACGAACTTCAGGCCCGACCAGATCGCATCGACCGCGCAGACCTTCGCGTCGACCAGCCCTTCCTCGAGGCCGATCGCTCGCACGCGGTTCTCGTCGAGATCCGTCAGGACGCCCGAGGACTTCTTGGGCCACGACACCCAGAGCGCGCCGTCCTGAACGAGACTCGCGGCGAGCGCGGGCAGGCGCTCCTCCAGATTCCGGCGCGAGAGCGCGAAAAAATGCACGAGCTTCGCCGCCGAGGTTGGCCGGCGCAGGATGCGCGCTCCGGTCGGGAGCCTTCCCAGAATTCTCTTGTAGTCGGGGGGCGCGTCGACCGCGATGATTCGCTCGCCCGCCTTCAGACCGAGCTTCGCCGCGAGCGGTTTGCCGGAGCACGCCATTCGACCTCACCCCCTGGGTCGGGAGCCTAACCTGGTCCGATCGCGCGGTCGAGATAGAGCGGCTGGTCGCCCGGCTTCCAGAACGTCCGCCGCCGCACCGCTTCCGCGCGCTTACGCAAGACCCACCGTCAGCCTCGCCTTTCGCGAAACCCTGTGCTCGGATGGCCTCATGAAACAGAAACCGCTTCGGGGATGGGGAACGTTCTTTGTTTCGATCGCGGCGCTGGAAGCCGCCGCCTGCAGCTCGGCGCCGAGAGCGGCCTGGGCCTCGGCCGTCGAGCCGGAAGGCTCGCGTGCGGACGTGGCGATCATTCAGTCGATCCCGCTCGAGACGGATCTCGCGCAGCCGGATCTTCAGCACGCGAAAGACACGTGGCTCGAGCTGGTGAAAGGCGCGAAGGCCACGATCGACATCGGCCAGATGTACGTGAGCAACAACGCCGGCGGCCCGCTCGAGGAGGTGCTCGTCGAGCTCGAGAAGGCGGCGGCGCGCGGCGTGAAGATCCGCCTGATTGTTTCCGCGGGAATGGTGAAGACCGACCCCCCCACGCTGGATCGCGTTCGCGCGATGCCGGGCGCGGAGGTGAGACTCCTCGACCTCTCGGCGCTCACGGGCGGCCTCATCCACGCCAAGTTCTGGATCGTGGACCGCGAGACGAGCTTCATCGGCAGCCAGAACTTCGACTGGAAGGCGCTGATCCAGATCCACGAGACCGGAGTTCGCGT
>CAYJTX010000465.1:0-2831 GCA_964372615.1 uncultured Bacteriovoracaceae bacterium
TGGCGAATGCCGTCGGGCCGCGATGCTTCATCTCGTCGCAGCCCATCGCTAGGGAGCCATACTCCTCGGCGCAGGAAAGAAAGCTCGTCGCTCCGCCGCCCACTTCGCGGGCTGAGAGGGGCTCACGCGGGTTCGGATAATGGAGTCGGAGAACAACCCTGTTTGCGTGATTTTAACTACTTATCGTTACTGCTATTTTTGAAAACTCTAGACTCTAGAGAGAATTTTGGTCGGGGCGGCGGGATTCGAACCCACGACCCCTTGCTCCCAAAGCAAGTGCGCTAGCCAGGCTGCGCCACGCCCCGAACCGACGGACTCTCAACCACTCATAGCGCGCGCCAAGCGCGAGCACCAGAGTTGGATCAGCTCACTCGTCCCGCGACCAGCGGCGACGCCCGTCCTTCTTGTTCCTACGGCCTTTCTTTCCCTTCTTGCCCTTCTTTTCTCCCAGGGTGCCGTCAGCCCCGTCTTCGTCCTGTCGCTCGCCTGCTCGGGGCATTCGCATCCCCTCTCGAAGATGGCTCGGAATGATGCCGCGCTTGAGGCCGATCGAGTCGATGCGCCGCTGGCGCACGCCGCGGAAGCGTTCCCGGAGCCGGGGACTCTTCCTCTCCAGGCGAGCCGCGCGCCAGTGCCCCTCGAGCTTGTGATTGCGGCCGTGGAAATCCTTGAGCATTGCCCCTACCGCGAAGACCCGCGCCTTGTTCACGGACTTCGAGCGACCGAACGCATCAGTGAAGAATTCGGGCGGTACGAGCACGCCACGGCCGGCCGCTAGCGATGCCGTGTCGGATGCGACCTCCACCTGACCGGAAACTCCGAAAACGCTCGTTTTCTCGCTGTCCGTGCGCACGACGAAGTCAGTCCCTCGGACTCCCATCGTCGCGGCTCGAGTGCGCACGGTAAAGCGAAACTTCTTCGGTCCAAGCCCGGGCACCCCTTCTTCAGCGTCCGTCGGCGCGTCCGCCGTCGATTCAGCGCTATCCGCTCCACCGGGCACCAGAACCCGCACTTCACCCGCGTCCAAATAGAGGGCACCGGTCTTGTACGTCTCCGGGCTGTCGTCTGGAACGATCGCGATCGAGGTCGATGCCCCGACGAGCACCTGGACTCCCGACTCGAAGGCAAGCCGCAGTTGGCCTTCTGGGCCCGTCTCAAACGCTTCCCCAACCTCGAGGAGCTCCCCGGCTTTGACGGGGCGGGCTTTTCCGGATTGGCGTCCCGCGTTCACGTAGGGCATTCCGTCCAAGGAATCGATCAGGGGACCGAGCACGACCTCGTGAGCTGCAACGGTCGGCTGAGGCAGCGGCTCCGGCGCGTCCGATCCGGGAGGCCGAATGGGACCGATCTTCTTCTTGTACTCGTCCGGAGTCAGCGTGAAGAGATCCCCATCGGAGCTCGTCGTCAGTACCTCGCCCTGGGCGGCTCGAATCTCGGGAGCCGCGGGCGGAGGGGGGGGTGCGGCGGCATGCGCTCCGGTCGGCACGAGAAAAATCGCGAGCCGAGCCGCTTGCAGGGATGCTGACCTGATCGACCGGTCCATGCCCTTCATCCCGCCAGCTGAGCCGACGTCCACCGCAAGTGGGACAGGCGATGGACGAGCTCGTCGACATGCGGAGCAAGAATACCTTGATCGCCGAAGGGAGTCTGACCCCCGACCCATTGTCGGATCGACTGCGCTCGAATGCAGATGTCCAGGCTCCCGTTCGCCTCGCCGAAGCTGGCCAGGCGATCGAGCGTCTCTCGCAAATCACTCCAGCGTCCGCTCCTGAACTGGTCGACCAGATCGCGGCGCAGCCGGTCCAACTCCCTCCTGATATTCGGGACCCGTTCCAGTTCCATGGGAGCCCCGACAGGGTATCAAAGCCGGTATCGTTGTCAAAATCCGGCAGATCCGGGGTCGCGCTCCGCCGGGCAGGAGGATTTGACAGCGGGCCACCCATTTTTCTACTCTGATCGTGGATTCGGCAGCGAGTCCATTCGAAGTCCTTCCCAACCCCACCTTTCAAGGAGGAGAGGTAGTATGAAAAAACAAATAATATCAATTGTTTACGTACTGAGCGGCCTGGCGGCGGCAGCACCGGTGGCGCTGGCCTTCCAGGGGGATCTCACGAACGCCTCCATCCGCCAGGAGCTTCGTTCCATGACGATCAGAATGGAGGGAGCGCTCCGCTGCGAGATGCCCAGCTCCGGCACCGCGACCGCGTGTTTCCCGATGTTCTCCGACTCCAAGTCGGGCCGGGAATACGCGCTCACGCCCGCCGGGGACTCCCTGCGGCTCTACGCGGAAGGCGTCCGAAGCGTCCGAGTCGAGGGCAAGATTTCTGCCGGCAGCCTTGCGCTCACCTCGATCCAGCCCCTCTGAACCACCGCAGCCGGACCGCCTCGACGGAGAGCCCGGGACCCATCGCAACGAGGGCTCCGGGCTCATCGCCCACCCTCGGAATCGGACGCTGTTCGAACGATCGCTCAAGCACGAAGAGGGCGGTCGGAGACGAAAGGTTCCCGAGCTCCCTCAAGGTCTGGCGGGACCAACCGAGCGGCTCGCTCCAGCTCGGACCGAGCCGCTCCTCTGCCAGATCCAGGATTCGCTTTCCGCCCGGGTGAAGCGCTATCCGTCCGCGTCCTGGATCGATCTCCAGCCGGGTGAGCATCCGCTCCAGCAGCGGAACGACCCGATCGGGCACCGAGCGGTCGAGCCTGACGCGAAGCCGCCCGTCCTTCTGAACGAAGCCCATGTCATCCAGGTACCGGCGATCGCGCAGAGTCGCGAATCCCAGAAACTCGCCCGCCACGTTCTCTCTAGTTCTCGAGATATCTCCCGCGGATGA
>CAYJTX010000466.1:0-2810 GCA_964372615.1 uncultured Bacteriovoracaceae bacterium
CCGGGATCCTTGGAGTCGAGTGCGACGGTAGGCCAAGCACTCGCGCAGCTCCCTTTTCAGTACGCCGCTAGGCTCGTGCCCTTTCCCAACCCTTTCTGAGCAGCCAGGTTCTCGGTTGGCTCAACGCTTTTTCGAGCCAGGTCCGAACAGAGTCTTCGGACCAGCCGGTCACAGCTAGCCGGGGGCGTCCGCCGAGCAGGAGCGAAGGCCTTTCAAGGGCCAGAATCGAGGAGAAAGGGTCGAACCTGACTCCGAAGCGGCCCTGACCTGCGTGCCGGGCAGCGTTCGTGAGCACGTAGGCGAGGGCGTTTCTCGTCTCACCCGGAGTCCTCAACTCTCGCACATGGTAGCGCTCCCGGAAGGCAGGTCCCGCATCGCCTGCCAGGCGATTGAGGCGTCGCGCGAGCGCGATCTCGAAGCTCTGGATCTGTCGCCCCAATGCTATCCCCTTCGGCGGCTCCACGAGCAGGTGCACATGGTTCGATAGAATCGCGAAATGCGCGACCGCGAGCCCCTTTCGGCGCGCGGTCCGAATCGCCTCCTTCACGCTGGGAAAGATCGCCCTGCTCCTGAGGCTCGGAAGCCCATCGCGCAGCCGGATCGTCACGTGAGCCGGACAACGGCCGCTGAATCGCGCCCGACGTACGTGCGCTTGAAGGCCCGAGAGATTCGGCCGGCCGGCGCCGGGCCTGAGCCCCCCGTGTCGGGCTCGCGACTTCGGGTGGCGCGGGAGCTTTCGGATGGGGAATGAGAGCTGCGTGGTGTGCGGTCGTTGCCGTGCCATTGCGGGTTTGTACGTGGGGGGCCTCGCCTGTGTCAACTTGATTTAGCAGATATTATAGAAATGAGTTAGGCCGATGCGCCTAGGTCCAGCGAGGTGCCGTCCCGTCACTCATGTCTGTGGTTGCGCACCGTGACCCGGGGTTCGAGAGCGACCTACGAGCCTGGTCGCCGTGCTTCGGCTACGCGATGACCGCCCGCTTATTACCAGTTCTTGGCCATCCAACGCATCGCACTGCCAACTACCAGGAGAGAGGCGAGTATCGTGGCGCGACGGACCCATTTCGAAAACGCCAGTCGTAGCGCGTGTTGTCGTACCAGCGGCAGGATCGTGGGTTGGCTGAAGTCAAAGGAGCCAAGTCGCCTCAGCTCCTCTTCGGCGAATCCGATCAGGCCTTCAGCCTGGGACCGAAGGATGTCGGGATCCTGATAGTATCTGTCCCCAAGATCGATGCTCACCCATACAAACTCCCGGAATCGACCCAGTTCTATCTCTCGGATTCCTTGGCGAGCCACCTTCGAACCGGAATCGGGAAACACGGTGTCCAGCCAGGTCGCCCCCAGGGTCCATTTGCCTAGGCGATGAACTATGCAGGGCAGGGGCTCAAGATCCTGGACAGGTACAAGGGGGAGAAGGAGCTGATACTGCGCCTTCGCTCCCCGCCTTCCCGCGAACCGGATCTCGGAACTTCGCGGCATGATCGTGAGCGTGGTCAGGAGCAGGGATTCGTCACCTGAGCTCTTCACCAGGACTGAATCAACCGGGATACTGCGGCGAAAGGCGACGCGTCAGAACAGCGTATAGATAAACGGCGCGACGGCCGAGCCCTGGGTGAAGACGAGAAGCGCACCCATCAGGAGCAGCGTGATGATGATCGGCGCGAGCCAGAACTTCTTCCGGACCCGGAGGAAATTCCAGAGGTCTTTCATGAAGTCGATCATGGAGTCACCAGACTAACCTGAGCGCGATGCGATGTCACTCGATCGCCATTGCCCGTCCGCAGAACGACCGGAATGATCGCTCGATCCGGTTCCAGTCCGAGCTGTAGGCGAGGTAGGGAACGAAGGACCAGCCGTAGGGCAGCGAAAGTGTCGTGTCGCCCTTTCGGTAATAGATCCTCAAGACTTCTCCCGGAACATTGCTGTCGATGACCTCGAGGAGGGCGCCGCCCGCGACTCGCCGGCCACCGATGACCAGCCAGGCATGAGCGGGTAGTCCAGGCATCTGAAGCATGTTGAACTGTATCTTGCGGTCGACCGTCACCGAATGAAGGATGGACTCGACCCGCGCTTCCAGGATCTCGGCAGAGACTGCACTTTCGCCGCTCATGCCTCGCACCCAGGCCATATGCCGAACGGCGTCCTCCAGCTGCCACCGGTTGAGCCGGTCCTGTACTTCGTCGGCAAAGGCGTCAGTGAAGCTCGCGAGATCGTCAAATCCAGGAATCGTTACGACCTCGTCCATCCGGACCAGCCGGTCCAGGATCGCCTGGGCCCCTTCGCGTCCGGGCCGCGGCAGGTCGGGCAGGTAGACCGCGAGGTAGAGGGCCGCGCGCTGAAGGCGGGAGTGCCACCAGCACACACCGCCTCCCCCGAAGCCGCCTCCGTTTGCGTGAGAAAGTCGATTCTCGGGCAGGCGGGAAAGCTCCAATACCCGGGCGCGGGTGCGGCCGCAGAACTTCGCGTGAACACTGTCTTCGGGCGGACTGGCTAGGGCCGGGCTCAGGCCCAAGGCCGCGAGACTCAATAGCGCAAAAAGCCAACGCGGTGGGCGCGGGGTGGGCATCGGACGTTCCCTCATTTCTCTCGAGACGCCCATAACTCGAATACGACTATACGCGTCAAGGGCATTCATGGGCGGCGCACGGGGCGAGATGCGTGGTACGATTTCGGCGGAATGACACCCTGGCTGAACGGCGACACCGCGGTCGCGCTCCTGACGCTGACCGCGATGGAAATCGTTCTCGGCATCGACAACATCATCTTCATTGCCCTGCTAGTCTAATTGCTGCCGCGCATCCCGCAGGCAC
>CAYJTX010000467.1:0-2803 GCA_964372615.1 uncultured Bacteriovoracaceae bacterium
GGAAGGCGCGTTGCCCGGAGTCACGCGAGCAGCAATCCTTGAGTTGGCTCAGGGTTTGGGAATTGAGCACGCTGAGACCCTAGTCTCGACGAAGGATTTGTTCGGGTCGGACGAAGTCTTTCTAACCGGGAGCGGCGTGGGCGTGCTCGGCGTCTCAGGGGTGGACGGCCGCCTCTATCGCTCGTCTCCTGGTCCGGTCACCGCCGAACTCACTGGAGCGTATCGCGACCTCCTCGAAAAAGACGCCCGATGGTCGGAGGCCCGCCGTCATTCTCAGGCGTGATACTCTCAGCTCAGTTCCTTCGGGCAACAAACGCGCCTTTCCGCTCTTCCCGCGGATTGTTGAGTTCGGATTTGGGGCAAGATATTTACTCTATCTTCCCGGTGGGATGGCAGGGAGGTTGGAGGATGAATCTCGTTTTCCCTGCGGTCCTGTTGTCGTTCGTCCTCGTCCTCGTTTACGCGGGTCAGCCCACCGCGGCAGACGGGAACGAGATGAAAGCAAAGTTCGAAACCGGCCTGACTGGAGCTGCGGAAAGGCCGACTCCCGTCGTCACTCAGGCGTCCGGCACGATCGCCCTAAGCCTCAAGGTCGAAGGCGATGAGGTAAAACTCGAGTTCGTGCTCACTGTTTGCAACATACAAAATGCCGCGGCGGCCCACATCCATGCCTCAGCGGGGCCCGACGGGGTCGCCCTACCGCGGCTATTCCTCTACTCCGGGCCCGCATTTACGACATCAGGTTGCGCAATCCTTAGTTCCGGGAAATTCAAGGGCGGACAGCTGGAAGCGGCCTTGCAAGGAATCACACTGGATGCATTCCTCGCCGCCCTCCTTTCGGGGAACGCATATTCCAACGTCCACACTACCGCCAACCCTGGCGGCGAGATCCGAGGACAGCACGAGGCGAGTAAGCTGAAAGCTGAATTCACGACCCAGTTGGCTGGAAGTCAGGAAGTACCGCCCGTCGACACAGACGCGTCTGGGACGTTGCAACTGGAGCTGAAAATCAAAGGAGACAAGATGAAGCTGGAGTTCGAACTTGTCGTGTGCGATATCGATAACGTGCTCGCCGCCCATATCCATGCATCGGCAGCGCCTGGGGTCAATGCACCTTTTAGACTCTTCCTCTACGGACCCGGCGCGCCGATCGTCTCCACGACTGGCTGCGCTACCCTGAGCAGCGGCGAATTCACAAAGGAGGAGCTGCAATCGAGTTTGATCGGAATCAGCCTCGACGCATTCGTCGATGCTTTGCTGACGGGAAACGCATACGTAAACGTCCACACCGAGGCCCATCCGGGCGGTGAGATCCGGGGACAGCTCGTCGTGAGCTGATTCATATTCCTCCGGAGACCGAGCGACGACACGTCGCCTGCCAACAGACGCTAGAGGATTCCGCGCGAACCCGGGAAGATCTAGCGTCTCCGGAGATCGGCAAGTCGTTCCCTGGCTGGAACTCCGGCATTCCATGCCTTCTCGAAGAAATCGAGGTGGGCTTTGACAAAGTCCGGACTGTTCGTCCAGAGCGCGGTCTCGCCTTCGCCCCGGATCGTTCTCTCGTCCTGGATCAGGAAGATTAGGATGGAGTCCCGGTCCACGATGATGAACCTCGCGCGCTGACGATCCGCATGCTTTAGAGGCGCATGTTCCGCGACTCGGGCCATCAGGGCCAAGTTCGACTCCGTGATGTCGGCGATCAGCCGGGGTTTCACGCCGCGCCGCATCGTCTCCAGTAGCGCCTCGTTGATCCCGGCCCGGTACGATCGCTGGATTCCCTTCGTCGTGGTGAAGGCGAGGACTTCCTCTTTAGCGTTCGACACGAATTGCCGCAGCGTGCGATAGATCTGGGCGCGGCCCTTGATAACCTGGAGCCGCACGGAAGGCAGCTCTCGTGCACGTCCGGAGATCCGCGGCCACGCCTCCAAGAGGGTCTTTCGGATCGCATCGAGCTTCTCGAGCTCTGAGCGCTTCTCTTCGGCCATCATCTCGAAGACGTCGTTGATGGCCCGCGCGGCGTAACGCCGGGGTCGGTCCAGGGTCACCTCGACGAGGCCGCGTGCCTCGAGTCCCTCGAGTGCTCGGTAGGTCTGCACCCGGTTCACACCGCTGGCGTGAGCGACCTCGCCCGCGGTGGCGGCTCCCGCGCGAGCGAGGTTCACGAAGACGAGAGCCTCATATCGACTCAGACCAATCCGCTGGAGGGCCTCCGTGGCCTCGGAGAGTTTCATCCCAATCGCGGATGGCGTCCACAGCGTATTAACTACGTTGTAACAGGAATTGTTACGACGAAGAGGAGCCTTCCTACCATGGGATGGCGTTACTGTTGCACCCCGTGTATCAACGAGAGCGTCCAAGCGCCGGAGCTGATCCGAGAGGAGATGAAAAGAAGAAAGGGAAATAGAGGTGAAAAAAGAGGTTCAGCCTAGCCCCGCTTGCCTAACGGGTGGATGCTAGGCTCCAGACGGCTCCGGCGAGGAGGAGCAGGCCCGTAAAGAGGCCCGTCGTCGTCGCCACCAGGACCACCAGCGCCAAACCGGCGATGGCGGCCACGATGGAGCCGTTCTGCACGTTCTGCTTCGACACGCTGTAGCCGATCAGACCGATGATGCCGAAGATGACCAGATAGGCCTCTTCCGGCGTCGCCGGCACGATCGCGCTCGCATTCGCAGCGGCGAAGACATAGGTCAGGATGCCCACGAGCAGCGCCACAATCGAACCAAGGACCACAGGGACTTGGTGCGTCGGGGTGTGCGCGAGTTCGCGCCAAGATTGGCCGAACCCGGTGGCTGACCGCGTGCGG
>CAYJTX010000468.1:0-2803 GCA_964372615.1 uncultured Bacteriovoracaceae bacterium
CCCGTAATAGGGCTGCCATCTGCTTTTCCTTTCGAGGCCGACCGGGCCCGTATTATGACATCTGGAGAATGAGAACCGCCTATCACGACACCATCGGGTTTTGGAACGCGTCGCTTCGGCTCGGGCTCGAGGAAGACGCCTGGCAATGGGACTGGACGACCCTCGGAACCCTGGGGCGCTCCGCCGACAAACGGGTCAGGGCGTCGATCGTGGCGAGGTCCGACGGCATCTGGGTCGGCGAGGGTGCACTGACTGCAGTGGAGCGCATCTCGGCCGAATTCGGCATGCCCATTCGAACCTTAGCCCACGCACGCGACGGGGTTCGGATTCGAAAAGGGACCCGCGTCTGCGAGTGGATCGGCCCGGCCAGAGCCGTGCTTGCCTTCGAGAGGCCCTTCCTGAATCTGGTTTCCTATGCGGGAGGTATCGCAACGGCCACGCGAGCGCTGGTCGACGCCGTCAACAAGACCTGGGAGGAGATTTCGCGACGGGACCGCTCAGGGTGCGTGGCTCCTCGAGTGACGGCGACTCGCAAGACTCTTCCGGGGCTTCGAGACATCGCCGTTGCTTCGGTCATCGCGGGAGGGGGTCGGTCCCACCGTCTCGGGCTGGCTGGCGGCGTGCTCATTAAGGAAAATCACCTCGCGGCCGCTGGATCGATTGAGCTTGCAATTCGAGGCGCTCGCGCCTCGGCGCCGCACGGGCTCAAGATCGAGGTGGAGGTCCGCGATCAGCGGGAGCTTCTGGAAGCGCTGGGAGCTGGGGCCGATGGCGTGCTTCTGGATAATTTCCTGCCTGCGAAACTGGCGCGGGCCCTGGATGCCGTTCAGCGCCGGTCGAAGGAGGGAAGCGTCTTCGTGGAGGTCTCAGGCGGGATACGCCACGACAACGTCGCCGGCTTCGTTCGTCCGGGCGTCCATGTACTCTCCTCGGGTGCGCTGACTCATTCGGTCCAGTCGCTCGACCTCAGCCTCTTGGTCAGGTGATGGAAGGGGCAAATCAGGTCCTCGAGACCTGCGCGTCGACGAACGACATCACGCGCCGGCTCGGCGAGCTCGGCCATCCGCACGGAACGTGGATTTCCGCCCGTCGCCAGACGGAAGGCAGGGGGCGGCGCGGTCGTTCGTGGATCGGTGAAGACGGTGGCCTGTTGTTGTCCGTTCTACTTCGGATCCCTCGGGAGACCGCGATCAGCTGGATTCCGCTTGCCGTAGCCGTCGGCTGCGTCGAGGCGGCGGAGCAGGCCAGGCCAGGGATCGACGTACGGCTCAAGTGGCCGAACGATCTCTGGCTAGACGGAGGCAAGGTCGGGGGAATCCTGTGCGAGGGTGTGGGGGGACCGTCGGGCTCGTTCGTCGTGGCGGGCATTGGGATCAACTGCGCCGGGTCCCCGGACGGGCTCGATCAGCCGACGACCTCTCTGGGCTGTTCAGTGGATCTCTTGCGCCCGCGGGTCGTCGATCTGGCTTTGAAGTGGGTCGCACGTCTTTCGGACGAGGGCCCCGGGCCGATCTCCCGATTTTACGAAGACCGGGCGGCGCTCGGGCGCGGCGCACCCATTAGCTGGGGCCCTCCTTCGGCGAGGGTCGAAGGGAGGGTCCTCGGGTTAGGCCCCTTCGGAGACCTGAGAGTGGAGTCGAACTCTCGGGAAATTTCTCTCTTCGCGGAGGACGTGAAACTCAGGTCGGCGGCTCGCGAAGCATCCGGTTGATCTCCTGCTTGATCACGCGCTCCGCGATGTCGGGAAGAAGCTTCTGGGCCAGCTTTTCGATCGTTCCCTGAAGCTGGCGCGAGAGCATTTCTTCCATCTGTGCCGTTGAAAGCGGCATGACGTCCGTCTGCTGCGGCATCGTGGGCGGCGCCTCCGCGAAATCGGGAGCATCGGGCATCTCGGGCGCGGAGTTGTAGGCCTCCGCGGCGGTAGGGGCCGCCGGAGGAGAAAATTTCTGCGCTACCTGTAGAGGAAGGAAGCTCGGCGGGGCAGTCTCCGCAGCGTCGGGGTTGAACTGCGGCATCCCGTAACTCTCGTCGCTCGGGGGTTCGTCTAGCTTGAAGGTCGACCCGCCCAAGTCCCTCATGGACGGCATGGGAGGAAGCTTGGGCTCCCGGAACGTCAAGTGGGTCAGAGTGCGATCACCCGCTACCGTAGGCGAAGCCTTCGTCACCTTCGCCTCGTCGATCGACCAGTTCATCTCGTCGAGCCCGCTCATCTTGATCGTCGACTCGGTGAGCTTTCGAATGTCGGACTCCGGAGGCTCCTCCTCGAGTGATTCAGGAAGGTTCAACGCGCCTGGAATGGGGGGGGGAGTGAGTCCTTCGAATGGGTCGGGTTCGCTCTCCTTGGGATCCCAGAGTGACGCCACCTTTTCCGCGGGCGTAGCCTCCGGGATGATAGGCTCTTCCTCTTCATCCACCGGGTGAACAGGTTCGCTGAGGTCGTCGTGCCCTTTCAGGGGGGAGGGAGCCTCGGGTGGAGCGAGCGCGATCTTCTCTACGGAAGGTGGAGGCGTCTTGACTGGAATAGGGCCGTCGATGTTCCCCGGACGCTGCAGAAGAGATGTCTTCTCGGACTTCTTCGCGGTCACCTGCGAAAGAACGGTCGTCAACACTGACCGAAGGTGCACCGGGTCGAAGGGCTTGGTCAGCCGACCGTGAAATCGGACTTCCTTGACCTGCGCTTCGTCCACCTTCTCAAAGGCGCTCGACATGAGGACGAATCGAACATCGTCGAAATCCCCCTGCTCGTTGACCGCCCTCTTGACTTCGAACGCGTTCTTGCCTGGCAGTGAAACGTCGATCAGAA
>CAYJTX010000469.1:0-2802 GCA_964372615.1 uncultured Bacteriovoracaceae bacterium
TGACAACTCCCGACCTGTTTCATAAGATCCGCGTCAGGGTCCATAAGCGGGACTCGGCGTTCGTCTACAACATCCTGGAGTCGTACGAGGGGGTCTGCAGCTATTCGACGCTGGAGGGCCCGGCCGACGATCTGCATCGGGACCTGGAGCTTCAGGTTCCGGAGAGCGCGCTGCCCGAAGTACGGCGCGTGCTCGAACTGCTGGGGGATAGGGTTCATGAGCTCGGTATTGAATGACGCTCTTCGCGACTTCGGCCTGGCGAATCTCGGCCACGAGGCCGTTGAGCGAGCGCTTCAGACGGCACTGCGCCGGGGGGGCGCCCTCGCGGAGCTCTTCTTCGAGGAGTCGCTCTCGACCCGGATCTCCTACGAGGCGAGCCGGGTCGATCGGGTCAGCGACGGTATCGACCGCGGAGTGGGACTCAGGGTCCTCTTCGACAACCGGTCCGTCTACGGCTACACGACCGACCTGACCGAGCCCGCTCTCGTCCGGCTTGCCGAAGCCCTGGCCGAGGCCGTGGACGGCGGCGTGCCGAGCCGGCTTTCTCAGCGTGTGATCGAGTGGGCATGGTCGTGGCCGGGTTCCCAGGAAATCGCCGAGTACCGGGTGGTGCGCTCGCCCCGCCAGGCCAGTCTGGAAGAAAAAATCGCGATCGCGAAGCGCGCGGACGCGGGCGCCCGGGCCGAGCTCCCGGCCGCCCGCCAGGTGTCGATCAGCGTGATGGATACGCTTCGAAACATCCTGGTCGTGAACAGCGACGGCGTCATTTCGCGGGACAAGAAGACCTACCTGACGCTGATCGCCCAGGTCGTGGGTGAAAAGGCGGGTCGCGTCGAGAGCGCCTATGAGGTTGACGGGGGCTACGTGGGCCTCGAGTACCTCGACGATCACCCACCCGAGGCCGTCGGGCGCGGCGCCGCGCGCCGTGTGAGAATCCTGCTCGACGCGAAGCCCGCGCCGGCTGGCACGATGGCCGTCGTGATCGACTCGGAAGCCGGCGGTACCATGATCCACGAGGCCGTGGGCCATGGGCTCGAGGCCGATCTCGCGTGCAACGGGCTTTCCGTCTACCAGGGAAAGGTCGGTCAGGCCGTCGCCTCGCCGCTCGTGACGGTCGTCGACGACGGAACGATTCCGGCCAAGCGCGGAAGCTTCGCGATGGACGACGAGGGCACGCCATCTCGCAAGAACACGCTCATCGAGAACGGAGTGCTGAAGGGCTATCTCGTGGATCGCATCTCGGCCATGAAGTTCGACCTGCCGGCGACGGGCAACGGCCGGCGCGAGTCGTTTCGGCACAAGCCCATCGTTCGAATGACGAATACCTATGTGGCGCCCGGTAAAGACGCGCCCGAGGCGATCCTGCGCGACACGAAGAGGGGGATTTTCGTGAAGGCCATGGGTGGCGGTGAGGTCAACACGGTGAGCGGCGATTTCGTATTTGCGGTCACGGAAGGCTACCTCATCGAGGACGGCCGGTTGGGCGCGGCGATTCGCGGCGCGACCCTCGTCGGCAACGGGCCACGCGCACTCTCGCTCGTCGACCGCGTCGGCACCGACCTCGGCTACAGGAACGGCACCTGCGGCAAGGACGGCCAGGGAGCGCCCGTCACGAGCGCGCAGCCCACTTTGAGAATTCCAGAGCTTACGGTCGGGGGGGAAGTGCCCGCCGAGACGTACTGGCCGGCGTCGAGCCGCTAGGCTCGCTTCGAGGTGAGCTGAGCGGGACTCGCGGCGGTGGGCTCGACACTGCCCTTTTCTTGGACAGCGGGAATCCGGTCACATCCCTAGTTCCGCCAGGTTGCGCTCCCAGTTTCGCGCGGGAAGGGTGGCTCGTTCTTTGCTTCGTTAGAACCCATCTCCTTCAGCTCCGCATTCCTCGGCAACGGATCTTCCAGGGTCTTGATACGAAAGGACCGAGAGATGATTTCTGCCTACGCGCTCGCCCTTCTGGCGGGCTTCGTGGTCTCTCCGACCGCGAACGCCTATCCCTATCTGGAACCCGACTGCGACAAGGAGAAGGTGGGCTCGGGTCTCGACCTTCGAAAGCTCGCGGATGACGACTACGGTCTCTACATCAGCGCCGTCTCTCCCTACATCGTTCCCGAAGCCCAGCTCCGCGAGGCGGATCTCTGCGGGTTCGACGTGGGGAGTGACCCCGGGCTCGCCGATTCGTCGGGGTACCCGCTCGTCGAGAGCGTGGTCTCCCTGCGCGGCGCCGATCTCGTGCGCGCGCGCCTGGACTTCGCCAACCTGAGCGGGGCGGACCTGATCTCGGCTCACCTCAATGGCGCGATATTTCGAAACGCGAATCTCGGCGGGGCGTTTCTCCAGGGAGCCGATCTGCAGGCGGCCGACCTTTCCGAGGCGAGCCTCATGCACGCCCACCTGGGCGGGGCGAAGTTCAACGAGCACACCCGCTTTCCGTCCGACTTCGGTTCGAGCTGGGCCGAGATTGTCCGGACGGCCGAGGGCCTCGGGATGAGAAATCTTGGGCCGCCGGTTCCTGCGCCGGTGCCGGTTCAGCCTCCGGCTTCGAGTCTGCGCGCGTCCGCGGCGCTTCCGAACGGTTTCACGACGGCCGTCTGCGAGGCGCTCATACAGCCCCAGCGCGAGATCTACGAAAGTCGGCTCGCGGCATTCATGCAACAGTATCAGGGGGAGAAGGTGATCGCCTTCCTGAGGCATTACCGGTCTTTTCTCGGCGAAACGAATCGGCTGCTGATCGGGCTTTGGCTCGAGGGAAAAGTCACCACCCAGGCTGTCCAGGCGGTTCTGGATCCACATCTCCGGTTCGAGATC
>CAYJTX010000470.1:0-2801 GCA_964372615.1 uncultured Bacteriovoracaceae bacterium
TTGAAGCTCGTGAAGTCCGGGAACTCCTTGAAGGCGTCGAGCTGCACCTCGTTGGTGGTTCCCAGCATGATGCTATCCAGGTAGGCGATCGTGGAGCCGACATTCACGGCCCCCGTTTCACACGCGATCAGCAGATACTTGAAAGTATCGACGGGTCGCTTGAGCAGGTCGCTGAACTCCACCAGCCCTCGGTTGGCGTCGATCAGGTCTCCAGTGACGGTGAAGAGGTTCAGGCTCTGGAGCGACGGGGGCAGGGAGCCCATGCCCTTGCCCAGCGTCAGCTGCTGGTACTGTGCGTCCACGTGCAGCTGCGGCTCGATCGTCACCAGCCCGCGGCGATATCGGCGCGAGAGGTAGAGTCGTTCCACCTGAACGTGCATGAGCACCTTGCGGAGGTCCCCGCCGTTCACGACGAGAAGGGCGTCGAAGATCTGCTTGCAGCGATGGCAGAGGTCGCCGCGGGAAAGCGCGTTCGGGAGCTTTTCCCAGACGGAAGCCGCGCGGGCGGGCCCGAGCAGCTTCTCGAGAAACGAGCGGCGCTGATCGGGCGGGAGCAGGAGCAGGGGAGAGTCCTTGAGGTCGCACGGAATCCGGGCGAGAATCTCGTCGTCGGCGAGCTTCGAGAAGGACTCGAGCTTGTCCTTGGCGGCGGCGTACCCGCTCTGCAGGCCGATCCCCCCTTTGACGATCTTCTCGAGGGGGAAGATCCAGTTGAAGCCGTAAAGCGCGCCCTGCGGCTCGCGCGAGTACAGCTCCAGGCCGGCCATGAGGGAATGAACGAGGGTGGACTTCGCGCTGCCGTTGGGCCCGTGCAGCAGAAGGAGCTTGTTGTTGACGCCCTGGCGGACGAAGGTGCGCAGCGCGCGGTGGATCTGGGCCTGCACCTCCTCCTGACCTACCACCCGGCGGGAGGTCGCGTCGTCGCTGAGGTCGAAGACCTTGTATCTGAGGAGCTCGGGACCCTGCGTGCCAGCCGGCCGGACGGTCGTGGTTCCGAAGTGCTCCAGCATGTCGAGCGCGTACTGAGCCGAGCCGCGGCCCTGCTGTTCGGGCTTCTCGCCCAGGAGCGCGAGGTATTCCTCGAAGCTCAGGACGCGGCGGTTGTTCTCGAAATCCTTCTTGGAGACCTGGTCGAGCTGGCCAAGGACCTGGGAGGACGTCATGCCACGATTATAAGGCTATCCGCGGCGGCGGCGGCTCTTTTTCTTGGCGCCGCGGTGTACGGGGGGCTTCTCCTGCGTAAGCCTCGGTCGATTCGGGTCGATGAGGGGCCGATCGGCCGCGTTCAGCCGTCCCGCCCTCACGAGGTAGTCCTCCACGACATCCCGGATCATGCCGGAATGCGACAGCGTCACCCGCTGCTTCGGGATGCGCTTCATGGCCCAGCCGACGTCGTCACCCCCGCTTACCAGGAAATCGATCGTGGCAAGCGTGTAGAGCTTCTCGTCGCGGATCGGAGCGCCCTCGGCATCGCGGACGTCGAGAATGCGATTGACCTCCCAGGGAGCCAGCTTGCCGTCGCCGTCCAGGTCGTTGGACGGCGCCGGGTGGTCCAGGCCGATGACCTTGACCCGAAGGCCGGAGACCGGAGAGAAGCCGCGCGAGCCGCTCTGCGCGATACGCAGGATGAGGCGCAGCTCCCTGCCCGTGACTCTCAGAAGGCTCACTGAATTATCGAACGGAAGAGAACGGAAGAGATCTCCGTAGGTGATGTCGCCGGCGCCGAGCGGCGCACGAAGCCCGCCGCCATTGACGAGGGCGAAGTCCGCGCCGGTCTTGAGCCGGATCGCGTCCGAGACGAGATTCCCGAGCTCGCTCTCGGCGGTCCTGACGTGTTCGATGGCCCTCTCCGCCCGCGCGATGACTCGGCGTTTGATCTCGGCCGTCCGCGCCGAGACCTCGTCGACGATGGCCTGGACTCTTGAATCGGGTTCAATCGTGCGGCCGTGAAACCGCGGAGCGACGAGCTCGCCGCGGCCCTTCGGTGGCGCCGGCAGGTCGCCGTTGCAGTGTCCGAGGTTCGAGAAGGAGCGCGGGCAAACGGACACGGGGCCCTCGATGCGTGCGCGCGCCGGGACGGGCCTGCCTGCAGTCAAGTCGTAGGCGAGGTAGATGACGTTGAAGTACTGGGCACGGTGGCCACCCTGGATCACTGGCACTCCCGCAACCCAGTGGTGCACGACCTGATGTGAATGCCCCGCCACGACCGCGTCGACTGTGCCAGGCGGAAGGGAGGAGAGAAGCCGCACCAGCTCCTCGCCTGGATTGCAGTCTCCCGATACCTCGGAGGGCTTCCGCACCTGGGAGACGAACGGGCTGCGGCCGAGCTCGCACTGGATGCCCACGTGCGAGGTGATCACCACGAGATGCGCCCCGGACCTGCGCAACGCCTCCGCTTCCCGAAGCGTCGCTGTCCGCAGATCCGTAAAATCGAGGTGGGCGACATAGCGCGGAATCGTGGTGACGGGCGTATCGAGGGTCGTGAGACCGATGACGCCCACGTTCAGGCGGCCTGCCCGAAAAATCCGCGACGGCACCGTGTTTGGAAAATCGGGCAGACGTCCGGTCTTCTTCTCCAGGACATTGGCGGCGAGGTAAGGATACCGTGCTTCGCTCATTCGGATCTTGAGCGCGCCCAAGACGTCTCCGTTCCCGCTGTCGGCGCCTACGGGCCCGAAGTCGAACTCGTGGTTGCCGATCGCCGCCGCCGTCAGACCCATCTCGTTGAAGACCCGGACGATGGGCGCGCCTTCCTCGGCGTTGCTCTCTTCCCCTGCGTCGCTCTCTTCCCCTGCCTCGGT
>CAYJTX010000471.1:0-2780 GCA_964372615.1 uncultured Bacteriovoracaceae bacterium
GGAAGATGCCAAGGAAAAACAGCACAATGTCGAAAAAAACGACATTTTTCTCTGTTCCAAAGACGGGATGTCGATTCGTTTTACGGATGAAGACGTGCGCGCCATGGGACGCAACGCTCGTGGCGTTGGGGGCATGAACCTCGACGAAGGCGACCGGGTCGTGGCCATGGAGGCGGTCGAGTCGGAGGAGGCGGGGGCGTACGAGATTCTTACGATTACCGAGGGCGGATACGGAAAGCGGACCCCAGTTGGTGAGTATCGACAGCAGAGCCGCGGAGGAAAAGGGATCATCACCATGAAGACGACCGAGAAGAATGGCGCCGTCATGGGGGCCCGGCAGGTACTCCCCAAGGACGACGTTATGCTCGTTTCGAACCGAGGGCAGATGATCAGGATCAACGTCGCCGGTATCTCTGAGCAGGGTCGCAATACGCAGGGAGTGAGGCTGATGACAGTCGAGGGGGGTGAACGGGTCGTCTCCTTCGAATACTTGGCGGAGAACAACGTCCTCTCCGAGGAGTCGGCCATCGAAGGTGAGACCATTCATTAGGACAGCGATCGCGGCAGGAGTTGTCGCGAGCCTGTGTGGCTGCGGGTACGACAGCCCGAAGAGCAGGTTTCTCCTCGCGGAGCGGCTGTGGAGCGACGGAAAGTACTCTGCTGCTGTGCTGGAGTTCGAAAGAGTCCACTCGAAGGACCCAAGGGGGCGGCTAGGGCTGCAGGCGCTCTTTCGCGCAGCGCTGACACAGACGCTCTATCTGGGTCAACATGTGGAGGCGATACGTAAGTTAAGGATCGTCGCCGAAGGTTCTCATGACCCACAGCTTGGGGCGGAAGCCCGAAAGCAGGTCGGGGAGATTCTCTTTTCCAGAATGGAAAACTACGAGCTGGCGATCACGCATTATGGATCTCTGCTGGTGGCTACTCCGGGTTTAAGGTTGGTCATGGAGGATCAGGCGGAATTCCGGATTCGCGTAGGGAGGGGCCATTTCTACCTTTCCCGATTCAAGGAAGCAGTCGAGGCCTTTCAGGTCGTGAGGGGGCTCTTTCCCGGCACGCCACAGGCAGAGCAAGCGCTATTTGAAATCGGCCTTTGCCACTATACCCAAGGGGAACAGAGCCCCGGGGGTCAGCAAAAGGGCTCGGCCGTCTATCGGACCGCGATCGAGATTTTTGAGAAATTCATCCGCGATTACCCGAAGAGCGCGAGGGTTCCGGAGGCGAAATTCTGGATTGCGTCCAGCCACGAGGAGCTAGACCTCCTGGATCAGGCATACCGGGAGTACGAGGCCATCAGGCATCAGTATCCGTCTCCGTCTGTCGTTGAAATCAAGCTTTCGCGGATCAAGGAGCGAAAGAGTCAGAGAAACAGGTGATAACGACCCTTTGACCTTCGGGGCCGCGCCATGTTAACCCCCGGCCACTTAATGGAAAATTCAGGGTCGGGTCCCCCGAAAGATTCGGAGTGGATTCGAGACCTAGCGATTTTTGGGATGGTTGTGGCGGAGGTGATCGCTTGGACGGGCGCTGGGCTCGGACTGGGATATCTCATGCGCATAAAACTGGGAGCGGGAGAAATCCCACTTGTTCTCACCACCGTTACGGGGTTCGCGATTGCCGTCGTACGAATTTCTCGTTTCGGAAGAAAGTCGAAGATGGGCAGGAAGGAGGGGGAGACGCCATGATGCCAAGCGCGGTGACCCGCATGTTTGTTGCCGTGGGGATCGCGTGGGGATTCCTCGGCGGCCTTCTTTGCGCGACGTTTTCGGTGCAGCCAATGAGAGCGCTCTGGGTAAGTGTACTGCTTTGGGGCCTGTCGCTTCTTGATCTCGCGGTTCTCTCGAAAACCTTTGCATCGATTGGACAATTGGTGTCTTCTCTGGGCGCCGATGAAAGGTGGCGACCGTCGTTATGGGCCGCTTTCTGGGCCGGCGCAAAGCTGGGTTGCTTAGGGCTTTTCGCGCTGATCTTCTCCTTGGATGATGGACTGCCCCCCCTGGCGCTTATCACCGGCCTGGGAACGCTAGTGGTCGTGCCGCTGGTGGGCGGAATTCTCTGGAACCAAAGGGAAGCCGCATTCGAGCAGGTTGTAGGTGCGGAGATTGGCTGAGGGGCTCTTTGGATCATGCACGGCGATCATGGACTAAATTGGATCTCGCTGATTCCAGGATTGGAGCACTCACCCAATCACGTAGTGATGTCTCTTTTCGTGGCCATTGCGCTGATCCTTATGACGGCGGCGGCATCAGCGCAGCTGGCGCGGCTCAGAAAAACCCCCCACGGGGGACTCGTTCCCGAGTCAAAGCTGAGTTTCAGGAATTTTTTCGAGATCGTCGCGGAAAAGTTGTTCGTCCTTACACAGTCCGTCATCGGGCACCAGGAGGCCCCACGGTACTTTCCCATTGTTGGGTCGCTTTTCCTTTTTATCTTTTCATCGAATCTATTGGGGCTGATTCCAGGATTTCTTCCTCCCACGGATAACCTCAATACGACCCTGGCGCTCGGGATTTTCGTTTTTCTCTACTATAACTTCATGGGGTTCAAGGCACACGGAGCGGCCTACCTGAAACACTTCCTGGGGCCGGTTCTCTGGCTAGCGCCCCTCCTGCTCATTATTGAGGTGGTTTCCCATGTATTTCGCCCGATCTCGCTCGCCTTCAGACTGCGTGGGAACATCATGGGAGACCACATGGTCCTCAGTATCTTCAGCGAGAAAGCCCCGTACATCGTTCCGGTCATCTTCTACGGGCTGGGCCTTTTCGTTTCATTTGTCCAAGCCT
>CAYJTX010000472.1:0-1202 GCA_964372615.1 uncultured Bacteriovoracaceae bacterium
CCGCCCACCCTGGACGCGGAAGCCGAGGCGACGCCCAACCTCGTTGATCAAGTCTTGGAGGGCGTACCAGCTACCGTCGAACTTACTAGATAAGCAATGCTCGACATACTCCATGATCATTCCGCTCGGAATCGCAGCCAAAAACTCTCTAAATTCCTGCGATGCCTGGCTTCCATCTTCAAGCCGGCCGGCGCCTGCAAAGGCAATGATTTGCTGTAGATGTTTATCCCGCACCTGGGCCGGGTTCTTGGCAAAAAGATCGACAAGAGCCATAGAACGGAGAAATGAAGCGGGTTACAGCGTGAACGAAGCCTCGGCCGTCCGGGCGCCACGGTCCCGATTGAATTTAGCCTCAACCGAACTTACGGTGGCACGCAGGGCGCTGATAATCTTTGCCGCTTGCTCCGGAGTGTAGTCGTAGCTGGAGCTGGTGAGATTGCCGAGCAGCCGGACCTTTTTCAGGGCCGCCTGCGTCCGCTTAGTCGCCAGCCGCTGAAACCGTTGCGCCTTCGTCTCCCCCTGCACCGCTTGCTCCGCGCCCATCTGACCCTCCTTGTGCTGCAACCGCTCCGTCCGCCGCGACCCCGTCGGCAACGCCCTCGATGAGCCGCCGGAGGCCGTCCCTGTCCAATCCGATGATCTTCTTTGTGCCATAAAGCAGGTTGAGCTCTTTGGTGAGTCTCCGTATTCGCTCGCGGGACGCCGCAAAATCCTGGTTGCGGGCCAGATAATCCAGAATCGAAATCAGAATACGGTTCGACCGACCCATCGCGCGCTCCAAAACCTGCTGGTAGATGTCCTGCGTCGCGAGCAGTGTCCGGGTGAAATAGTAAGGATCGTCGCGTTTGAGGTCGGCGAAGAACTCCGGATCCCGCTCCCAAGGCGCGTAAGTCAGCTGCGCCGCCCACCAGAGCCTGGCGATAGCGTGCCTGCGCAGATCACGGTCGTTGCCGCTCACGAACCAGTGGTCGAAAATCTGATTGATCGCCCTGATCTTCTCGGATTCGCCCTTCAAATCCTTGAATGAGCCGCCTAAGCCCCATCGCCGCAGAGTGTATTTCCTGAATTCGACGTGGCTCAGGTAAGCCCATAGGCGGGGGTCGGACGCCTGAGTCTCGTCCAGGTTCGAGTAATAAGAATGCAGCGCTATTGCATTCTCGAGATCGGCCGAGACGGGATCTCTTTTAGGGGCCCGCAGCTTC
>CAYJTX010000472.1:1212-2771 GCA_964372615.1 uncultured Bacteriovoracaceae bacterium
CTTGACGCGGAACGATTCTTCGAAATACCCCTTCAGGGCCTTGCCATCCCGCAGCTCGGATCGGAGGTGCGCCACGCCCGCTCGCCTGAAAATCTTTTGGAACCGCCTTTCAGCTGTCTTCATGCTCGCTCCCGGGATCGAGCAGGGCGGCAAAACCGCTCAGCGCTCTCGTAATAGGATTCTCGAGGATCTTCTGGGCCGCTTCTAAAGGGTCTCTTTCTCGAAGCCCCTTCGTTTCAAGGATGGTCTCCAGCCTACCGAACCAGTTCTTGCCTTCGTAGTCGGGGTTCCGTTCCTTAATGTGCTGGATGGCGCTCACGAGGACGGGGAGAACGATTGCGGCATGGAGAACCCCTTCGGCGGTTTTCTGGCTTCGGATGCCAGCGTACTCCCGCCAATCGGATTTAGACAGCTCGATCGTAATCTTTTCTTCGTCGTAATCGACCTCCATCGAGCCCTCGTGATGGCGTCCCTCCCGGATGGCCATGAAAGACGAGACGGGGGGCCGCAAAGGATCGAAATCTTTCTCGGCGATGAAAGAGCAGAAGCCTCCTGCCGCGAGCACGTCGCCCTTCTCCACGTCGAAGGCGGTTCCCTCGTAATCCGGATGGCAGCCGCTGGGCCGGTAGCCGCTGATGTCTTCATCGGCGCAGACATAGAAGCCTACAGTCACCCGCTCCCGCACCCTCGCCGCGGGAATAGAGAAGCGCTCAAGCGGCTTCCGGGTCGAAAAGCACGTCCTGAAGAAAGTGCTCCGGCATTCAAGTTCAACGAAGAATGACGCCCTGTTTTTCCTGATGAGCTCTTCGATGGCCGGGCTCTTGATCGAAAACGCAGGCAGCAAAGCGACTTCCTTTCTCCCCAGCTCGTAGCGGAAGTCTGCGTTAAAAGAGCCGGCAAGATCGTCTTCGTTGCCGAGAACTGGATGCGGATAGGATTTGGCGTTAACCTTCATAGGCTTCGATCCCCAGCGCATACTTCTTGTTGGACGGGAGCCGGACGATCAGCCTAATCGTCTCCCCCTTGCCTACAGTCAGTCCCTGGATGGTTGGGCCGCTGACTTTGTAGGCATCGCGGGAGTCGGCGTCGACCGCGGATTCCACGTCGGCGGCGTAAGTTCCATCATCTCCGACTGCCACGAGGCGTATACCCCCTTCGCAAGCCTCGCGGCCGGTGATCACGAAGTGGTATTCGATTCCATCGCGTCCCCGCTGGACGAAACTCCTGAAGCGGATATCGGACGTGCGGATGCGTTTTCCTTCCCCCTTTTCTTCGCCTGGCGAAGGCGGAGAAATCGGCCGTAATTTTTTCTTGCCCGTTCTGTGGCGCCCCCCTCCCGTCGGGCTCGTTACTACCACAGCCCGGCGCGAGACAGCATCTATTTCAGCTTCGGCCAGCTCTCTAGCCGCTCCGACCTCCCGCCCCGTCTCATCGGCTGTCGCGAGCTCCGAAGGATCAAGGGCAGTTGGACCGCCAGGGAATGCCGAGTCCCGGTCTTCGCTGTCCGGCAGATAACGGTCGAGCCCGGGAATGTCCTGAAGCTCTCCTGAAACAGCCTC
>CAYJTX010000473.1:0-2750 GCA_964372615.1 uncultured Bacteriovoracaceae bacterium
ACTAGCTGCCGGGGAGCTTGTCGTTTGTGTCCTTGCCGTCCAGTCCGCGCTTGAAGGCACCCAGACCCTTGCCTAGGGCGTGCCCCAGCTCCGGGAGGCGCCGGTGGCCGAAAAGGAGAACGACGACGGTCACGATCAGAAGGTGTCCTAGGCTCAGTCCAAACATCCTCACTCCATACCTCTTCAAGGTTGAAAATTGAAGTTGGCAGGCCAGTCAGAGCTGGGCTACGTTTCGGTGCATGCCGGTGACGGAGTTTCGCTGTGAAGTCAAGTCCTTCCGCATGATTACGAAGGCGGTCTTCGAAACTACGTTTGTCACGGATAAGCCGTTTGCCTTCGAGGCCGGCCAGTTCATCAGCATCGTCATACCCGGCGCCGGCCCCAAGGGCCGGGATCTCAGACGCGCTTACTCGCTGGCCTCGGGGCCGGAAGACCCCACCCCCGAGCTTTGCGTCAAGCTGGTCGAGGAAGGTCCTGGCACTCACTACCTGTATCGCCTTCGGCCCGGCGAGGTGTTCCGGGGCTTCGCGCCCTATGGTGATTTCGTTTACGAGCCCAAGGCCGATCGCGACGTGTACTTCATAGCGACCGGAACCGGCGTCGCCCCCTTTCGTTCGATGGTGCGATCCAAGGCCTTTCTCAAGCAGCCACCGCGTTCGACTACGGTTCTGCTGGGCGTGAGCCACGAGGACGAGCTTCTCTACGACGCCGAGTTCGCGGGAATGTCGGCGATCCGCTGGATTCCGGCAGTTTCCCGTGCAGGCGCTGCGTGGCAGGGCTTCAGGGGAAGGGTGACGGATTACCTGCGGCAGCATCTGAACGAGATCTCGTGGCCGGAGGCCGAATTCTATCTCTGCGGCAACGGCGCCATGATCGACGAGGTGAAGGCGCTCCTGGTTGCCCGGGGAGTGGCGAAGGACTCGATCCATCAGGAGATCTACTACAAACCACCCAAGCAAAAGGCCGAGCCCGCTCCCGTCAGACCTGCCGAACCATCATCTGGAAGGTGAAGAGCACCCAGAGGAGCATGATCACGAAGAGCGTCGCGGCCAGGGCGTGCGCGACGAAAAAGCTCTTGTTCGGAGGTAGGATCGAGTACCAGGAGCGGAAGATCGCGTCCGGGCTCGCGCCCTCGAGCACCGCGCGGATCTTCGGCCATGCGTCGTCGAGAGTTTCGGCGAGAATCGCGCGGCCCCGAGCCGCGGAGCCCGCGGAAGGATCGCCCCAGTAGCCCCTCCGTTTCCTGGATGCACGCTCCCTCAGGCGGGTCCAGCGGGTCCCCTCCCGTAGAACCGGTGGGAGCGTGGCGGAAGCCGCGTCGACTCGGTCGGGCGCGATCGCGAGAAGGACGGAGGTGTCGCGCGCTCCCCCGTGCTCGAGGGGGTCCGGCCAGAACGGTGATGCGCGGAACTCGGATGGTTTGACCAGGGCGGAAGCGACGCTGACAAGGATAGGAACCGAATCCGCGGATCTTAGGAACGCGGGCTTCCACCAGAAGCCCATCGCGCGTCGCCGGACGATCTTGCCCGCCTCCTCGATCGCGGTGAGCTGCCTGGGGCCCGCGTGGCCGCTGAAAACGGCGAAGCGCCGGAACCCGTACCTGTGAAGGGCCAGCGCCGAATCAACCAGCCAGTCTCGAAGTACGTGGGGCCGGACGGTGAGGGCGAGCGCCGTCGTGTCGGACTCGATTCCCAGGGGCGCGGCCGGCATCACGACGCCAATCCACTCGGGCAGGTCCTTTTCGAGGCGCTCCGCGGCGATCCAGCAGAGACGGTCGGCCTCGAGAAGGTCGGCACCCAGGGGAAGGTGAGGTCCGTGGTCCTCGATCGGTCCCACGGGAAAGAAAAAGACAGTCTTGAGACGCGGGAGAGAATCGACGCGAATCTGCGACAGGGCTTCAAGGCGAAGGGGCATCGCCCCGAGATTATACGGTCGGTGACGAGGCCGCGTCCAGCCGCAGAAGGCCTGCCGCATTTTCGCCCAGGATCTTCCTGGCGCCTGTCTCGGTCAGGGTACCGGCCTCGACGCACTCCCGGACTCTCCGGACTCCGATCGAGTGATTATGGCCCACGAAGGGCCAGTCGGTGGCGAAGAGCACCCGGCTGTCTCCGATCCTTCTCACGGCTTCGCCGATCATCTCGGCGGGCTGCCAGGAGGTATCGACCCAGAGATTCTGGTGCTCCTCGGCGAGGTCGAGCGCGACATGGGGCTGGTGGAAATTCATGTGAGAAAGGACGAACTGGACGTCGCCGAATTCCCGGAACCAGGGCACGTAGCGCTGGGCCTGGCCCTGGGCGGGATCGCGGTAGAGCACGTGCGAATGGAGGCAGCCCGTATGGAGCACGACTGGGAAGCCGAGCTCGTCGGCCGCCTTCAGGAGGGCGCGATATCGGGGGGAGTCCACTCCCTCGCCGTCGGCCGCGGGATGAATCTTGAGCAACCTGGCGCCATGGGCCGCCAGCTCCTTGAGCCGGTCGCCCGGCTTCGACGTGCCCGCCGGTACGTATGCAGCCACGATCAGCTCGGGTCGGGCGGCGCAGCTCTCGAGGAGCCATTCAGTCGTCGCGAACGGAGGATGGGCGATCACGACGGCGCGATCGACGGAATTCTCCACCATGGCCTCGGCGAGATCCGCGGGCGTTGACTCTACGAGGAGACTAGGGAGAGGAGCGATCCCGCTCAGCTCGTCGAGAGGGCGGCGGACCGGGTCGGGCAGATGGCGCACCAGGGTCTGAACGTGATGAAGGCTG
>CAYJTX010000474.1:0-2748 GCA_964372615.1 uncultured Bacteriovoracaceae bacterium
GCGCACGCCGCTCGATGGCCTCGGGCTGGTCGCCCGTGGGCTCATCCGGCGTACGGCGCGCGAATTTCGCGTCGGGGCGCAGCGGCATTGGGTTGATCCTCGCTCGGCGCGTGAGCGATGTGCCACGGCCGTTTCAGAAGTCGATCAGCCCGCCCTCAGAGCTGCGTCAATCCTGCAGGTGGCTGAACTTCGGCCGCTCGTGACTCTTGAGAAACGCGCTCACGGAGGCGCGCCACGCGAGCTGCGACTCCTCCGACCCATCGAGGAACGCCACGAGCTCGAGCTCCTGGCGCGACGATCCGTACCGAGCCGCGAACTGCCGCACCATCTCGTTGGCGGGCAAGGTCGGCCGCCCCATCACCTCGAGCAGGTCAAACGAAGGCCCCCGCTTCGCGGTCCTCGCGTCAGAAAGCCACGCGTTGTAGACCAGCTCCGTGCAGACGAGCTTCGCGTCCGAGAGGAAGTTGAAGTCGAAGTCGTACGGCCGGCCGTGCGAAGCGAAGGCCGCCTCGAGCGCGCGCGCGATATCGAGCTTCGAGTACTTCGAACGCATCGGCCGCATGGCGGCGACGTAGTCGCCGTGGGCGGAGTGCTCGATCGAGGTGAACATCACGCCTTCGCTCTGGGCCTCGATCACGCGGTACGGGTGGTGCCCTTCCGGCTCGTGCGCCGAGAGCTCGAACCACTTCCGGACGACGCCCGGAAAGTGCTCGTCAAGGTGATTGAGAAATGGCTGCCCGTAGAACTCGTTCACCTCCGGGTCGGCGTTCAGGAACGCGCCCAGCTCCTCGGGCGTGCCCACGTAGAGCGCCGCGTGCGGCCAGAAGCCCGGCAGCCCCACGTTCGAGAGGAACCAGTTCCTGCGAATGACCAGGATGTCACCCGGCTCGAGGTCGCGCCTGAGCTCGCGGATATTGTCCTGCGTGACGAGGTAACGATTCGCATCGACGATCCGAGTGTCGCCCATCCGCTCGGCGACTCCCTTCTGGATCGGGAACCAGACGTCGAAGTACAGGTGGTCGGTCTTCGTCTTGAAGAAGTTCCGGACAAAGCGCCACAGCGTGGCCCGGTCGATCCGCGCCAGGAGATCCGAGGTATAGGCGGTCATCGTCTCGTACCCCTGCCGGCAGCGCGCGTTCTCGTGGCAGACCGAGCGCTCGTAGTCGTTCTCGATCAGGCCAAGCTTGAGCGCCGCGTAGAAGCCCATGATCGTCTTCTGCGCGCCCGCGCCGAAGAGGTGGTGCTTGATGGTGGCGAATGAGAGCTCCGGAACGGCCTTCGCCGGCTGGGCGTCGTTGAGGACGCCGATGAGGTTCGAACCTGGCTTCAATGTCTCGTGCAGCAGGATCGAGTGGTAATACTGGACGATCCAGATGTAGTAGGCCATCGAGACGTGCGCGTTGTAGGCAGGAAGCCTTCCACGCGCGGTCTCCGGAATCCACCGGTGCTTGATCTCGTCGAGCTTGAGGAGGAGCGAGACGTACTCCGCCCAGAACGCGCGAATGCGCTCCTTGTCGCCGACCGTGACCCCCAGGCCCATCTCGATTTTTCTCAGGTCGTTGCGAACAGCGTCGCTCGTCGCGCGCTCTCGGAGCGCCCGCAGCCGCGCATCGGACTCCTGGACGACGCGCAGGTCCGCTTGCGTCGAGGTCTTTAAAATCCGCTCGTTGATCTCCGACACCGGAATGTCCTGAGCATCACCCGAGTCGCAGGCGGGCGCTCCCGCCATCAAAGTGACCAGGGAGATCGCCAGGGTCCATTCACGCCAGTTCCGCATCGTTCCGCTCCTTGTGGGCTGACAGGTACTTAGCAGTACATGACTATGTGCGTCAACTACTGATGCGCTATTTCTGTTTTCTCGACCTTCTCTCGTATTTTGATTATTCTTTTCCAGTAGTTATTTATTGAAGGTTCTGATGCTGAGAGACCTCCTTCAACTGAAGTACCCCATTGTTCTCGTGCACGGCCTGGGAGCCAAGCGCTCCTACGGCCCGTTTGAGTACTTTCACGGGCTGCCTCGCCTCCTGAAAAACAGCGGTAACAGATTCCACATCGCGGATCTCACCTCCTGGCAGGGCATCGAAACGCGGGCGGAGCAGCTCAAGAAGCAGATCGAAGAGCACTTTCCCGAGGGGAAGGTCAATCTCGTCGGCCACAGCATGGGTGGCCTCGACTGCCGTTACCTCGTGTCCGGGCTGGGCTTCGGCGACCGGGTCGCGAGCGTCACCACGATCGGAACGCCCAACCGCGGAAGCCACATGGCCGATGTCGTGATGAGGACCGTTCCCAAGAGGGCCATCCACCGGATCGAGCAGATGCTCAAGCTTCTCGACCTCTCGAGCATCGGGTTTCTCCAGATCACGGTCGAGCATTACAACGAGGTGCTGGCCACGAAGATGGCCGACTTCCCGGGGGTCGCCTACTTCAGCGCGACGAGCGCGATTCCCGAGCCCGCGCGCAAGCATTCGCTTCCGATCTTCTGGATGACCCATCCCCTCCTCAAGCGCCATGAGGGCGATAACGACGGCTTCGTTTCCGTCGAGTCGGCGAAGTGGGGCGAGCACATCTGCACCTACCCGGGCGACCACTACGCGCAGGTAGGGCAGTTCCTGGGTCGATCGCGGGGCCTCGACTACATGAAGTTCTACCGCGAGATCTTCGGGCGGCTGAAAAAAGAAGGGTTCTAGCGGGAGCCTACTGATAGCGCCAGGTCGTCCCGGCCGGAGAATCCTTGATCTCGACGCCGCG
>CAYJTX010000475.1:0-2713 GCA_964372615.1 uncultured Bacteriovoracaceae bacterium
TACGACCACTCGCGCCGACGCTTCATCGCAGTCGGCAGCGAGGTCATCTTCGGCAGGACCCGCGGCGACAAGATCTTTCCCAACGACGAGAAGATGAGCCGGCAGCACTGCCGGGTCTCGCTCCGCGGCCAGGAGGTGCTCGTCGAGGACCTCGAGTCACGGAACGGAACGCACGTCAACTCCGTCCGGATCGAGGGTGGCAAGCCTCGCAAGGCGCAGCTCAACGACGTCGTCGAGTTCGGTGGGCAGCGCCTCATCCTCACCAACCAGGATCGCCACCCTCCGGGAGGAGTCGACCGCGCCGCCCGCTCGCACGATGAGTTCACCGTCACCGGGACCGCTGGGGAAACGCCATCCTGGATCGGAATCACCCTCGGCCCACGCACGAGGTGGGTCATCTCTCGGGAGACGTTCTTCCGGCGAAAGATCGACGAATTCAGGCACGCGGGGGAATGGCATGCCTCCGTGTGGGCGCTCGGCGCCTTTTTCGGCCTTTTCGCGTTCGCTTGGGCCGCGGTCGCCTATGCGGAAGGCGCGTTCGGACCCGGCCTCGCGCATCCGGCGGATTCGTTGATATCGCGTCTGCTGGCGGGGATCGCCGGAGCCGCGCCTGTGCCGCTCTATCTCCAGTTTTATGCTTCTCGCCAGCTCGGCCGGAAGAATCGCCACGCGCCGTTCCTGACCCTTCCCGCGAATATCGGGTTCTTCGCGGGCCTCTACTTCGCGATCGACCTGGCCGCCGGCTTCGGTGCCGCCGTGAACGACAACGCCACGTTGAAACATTGCGTGCGAGAATTTCGGGCCGCCCCCTGCCTGCGCTACGCCTCGCCGGACCGGCCGAGCTTCAAGAAACTTCCTCGGGAGACCCAAGATGAGATCGTACGCAGACTCCGCTCCAGCTGAAGCCCGTGTCGCGATCCTCGCGGCTCTGGCGCTCGTGACCGCCCTCGGGACGACACTCGCGACCCCCCGTGAGGCCGGTGCCTGGGCCCTGCATTACCTCGTGACCGACCGGGCGCTCGAACATCCCTCCATGAAGGATCTCGACGAACGCGTCGCTGTCGAACCGCTCGACTCGTTCCTGGCTGCGGAAAAGGTCGCCGTCGCCAAGCTCTTCGATGACTTCCATGCCTGGCTGGGAGCGCGGGGCTCGAAGCGCTTCAAGGCGCAGAAGTTCGACGTGACGAAACCCGTGACCGCCGAGCTCATCCGCGTGGCGCGGCTGAATCCGGCGACCCGGATCCACCTCGTGCACCGCACGCTGCCAGGGCGAGCGGCCGAGGGCGAGATCCTCGATCTCAAGGCGCTCGCCCCGGACGCCGACCTCAAGGCACCCTTTTTCGCGCAGGCGGAGGACCGCACCGGCCAGTCCATGCCCGCCCGCGCGGTGGTGGCGACGTTCTCCGACGAGCCCGACTGGCAGATGGATTTCAAGCTCTGGGGCATCGAGGAGTACGGCTACGGAAAAATGCCCTACGGCGGAGAGAAGGGCGAGGCGAACAAGGCCGCCTTCCACATGCTCTTCAGGCACGAAAACATCGTCGTGCGCACCTTCGCGGGCGAGATCCTCGAGGGAATGGTGCTCGACCGGATCGAGCTCTTCACGCGGCTCTCGAAGCTCGCCTTCGCGACCGGCCACAAGTACTGGGGCTTTCGCTTCGCGGCCTGGGCGATCCATTATCTTCAGGACATCGGCCAGCCCTACCACGCCAAGGCCGTTCCCTACGGCGACTGGCTCTACTACTTGAAGTTCATCGTCTCGTTCGACAAGGCGAAGATCAAGAAGGAGACGAGCACGCTCGTGAAGAACCGTCACTTCGGCTACGAGGAGTTCGTCGCCTATGGGCTCCAGCAGAGCTACGTCGAGGACCGAGATCTCTACAAGCGGCTGGCGGGCTACCTATCGGAAGGCGACGGCGCCTTCGCCGGTGTCACGACGCCTGAAGCGCTGCTTCACACAGTCGGCGATTTTTCGGCTGGGCACGCGGCCGGAATTGACGCCGCCGTCGCCAAGGTCTATGGCCATCGCAAATCCGCCGATCCCACCTACGACATCGAGACCGACAAGGCCCACAACGTGAAGGAGACCATCGACGCCCTGGAGCCCCAGGCGGTCGCTGTCATCCTCGAGGAGACCCGCGCCGACTTCGCCAACGTCGGCCGCGCGACGCGCACGCTGCTTGAGCTCGTGGGGAGGCGGACGCTGAAGTGAGAAGGACCCTCTCGGCCCTCGCGCTCGCGACCCTCGTCGCCGCCGCCACTCTCGCGCGGAGGTGCGGGACGGGGCTGACCCTGGACGCGGACGATCGAGGGCTTGGTTTACTGCGCACGCGCCAGAAATTTCTCTAGCAACTACTCTGCCGGGAGTATCATCAGCACAGTATGGGGCGACGAGAGCGGACAGGGTATCCATCTGGCTCCTGCAAACAGCCCACACCTGGAGCAGTCCTCTGGCCTCCAGGCGATCACCGACGTCTTCCCGTCGCGAGCCTCGACCTCTCGTACGTGTTCTTCAATACGCGGCTGCTGGGCGGGGCGAATCCCTCGCCGACCGCGCGCTCCGCCCCGAGGTCGAGGGGGCTCCGGATCCAGCGATTCGCTGACCATTCGTCAGTTAATCCACCCTAGAGGGGGGAGGCCAGGAGGGCGTCTCCCAGGACTCTGTCTAGAAATAGTAGCGTGCGCCGATGCCGCCCTGGAAGAATGCGTCCAT
>CAYJTX010000476.1:0-2707 GCA_964372615.1 uncultured Bacteriovoracaceae bacterium
GCCTCAGTGAAAGGTCTTCCTAACCCCACTGAGGCCCGCGAGAGCAATGAGTCTGTCTCCCAAGAATCCATCCATGTATTCATCCACAACCACAACTTCGAGTCTACGGCCCTTCCCGGAGCGGTCAACCCCCCGAGGAGGATTTCTTGCCCGCCCACTCAAGCGCCATGCGGTAGGCTTCGTTTCTCGGCGCGCCAAATACTTGGCTTACCCGTCTAGCCGCTTCTGGAGCTGATACCTGGGCGTCGATGAGACACCGCAGAGCCCCTTTCCACGCGTCATCGGAGGCACGTGCGCCCACCGCCTTCGCGGAAAACCTCGCGACAAGAACCCACTCGCCCACCGCGCCTTCCCGCTGAATCTCCTCCGCGACCGCGCTCGCGACGACGGGAGATGTGCCCGAGAAGGTCCGCTCATGGATCTTCGTGAGCTCCTTGGCCGCGAAGAGATCGGCCTGAGGTTTCGCCTCTGCGATCGCCTGAAGCGCGCCTGCCACCCGCTTCGGGCTTTCAAACCAGACGGCGATCCGCCCCCCCAGCTCAACCTTCTCCAGCTCGTCTGCCCGGTCCCCGGCCTTCCTGGGGAAATACCCACGAAAGGAGAATTCCGGTTCGGCGAAGCCCGCGAGCGAAAGAGCCGCGGTGACCGCGCTCGGCCCCGGAACCACGGTCACCCGGACTCCCTCGCCGCGGGCGGCGACGACGAGAGCGGCGCCCGGATCGCTGATACCGGGCGTTCCGGCGTCCGTCACGAGCGCGGCGGACTGGCCCTCCGCGAGACGTCTCACCCAGCGGCGAACCTCCGCAGCCCCAGCGTGCGCGTCGAGGCGCTCGACCCTCGCCCGAATTCCGAGCGCCGACAGCAGAGCCTGCGTTCGTCGGGTATCCTCGGCCAGCACGACGTCGCAAAGCGCCAGGGCTTTCCCAACGCGAGGAGACAGGTCGTCGAGGTTTCCGATCGGCGTGGCGACGACCCAGAGCCCGGGCGGCAAATCCTGCCTCTTGTCGGCGGTCATGACGACGCCCATCATAGAGACAGGTCACTACGGGCGTCAAATCCGCTCAAACGAGGTGCCACATGGGAATGAAGACGGAGATCAAGAAGGTGGGCGACACGACGGTGGTCTCGATCGACGGTCGGCTCGACTTCGAGGTTCAGGACACGATGAGAGCGGATCTCGCAAAGCTCATGGGCAATACCCAACGCGACGAGCTCCCCAAGAAGGTGATCTTCAACCTGGAGCACCTCGAGTTCGTCGGCTCGAGCGGCATCTCGTCGTTCGTGGCCGCCCTTCGGGAGTTCAACACGAGATCCGACGTCAAGCCCCGCTACTGCAACGTGCGGAGCGAGTTTCGACGCGTCATGAAGGCCTTCGACGGCGGCGAGAACTTCGAATTCCACGAGACCGAGGATCGAGCCCGCAAGAGCTTTGACCAGTAGCCCGCGCTAAAACCGGGCTACGGTCATCGAGACCCCCCAGACGCGGCCCTCGTTCTGGTAGTAGTACGACGGCTCGCCTTCTTCACGCGGACGTTCCCAGGGAGGAATCTCCGGCGGCCTCTGGTGAAGCGGATTCTCGGGGTCATAGCGATTCATGACATGGAAGATCCCGACGGCGGCGCCCAAATACATCCCGATGGACGCGCCGATGAACACGCTCCTGGGCGTCCCGGTGAAGGGATAGCTTGCCAAGCCCAGCACGGTGCCACCGAGCACCCCATAGAGGCCCGTCGTGAAGACGGTATTCACGTCTGGATCGATCGCACGGGCGGGCTTCGCGAATCCCAGCATGACGCTCAGAGCGAGCATGACTCCGACCAGGCGCATGGGACCAGTCTACCTGCTCTCCCACGCGTGTCGCCAGAGGATCCAGCGACGGCCGTCCCAGACGATGAGGTCAAATCGCGTGGTCTCGGCGCGCCCACGGTACCGAACCGTGAGGTACCACCTTGCGGCTCGCTCGAGCGACCGCCGCTTGAAGGGCCCCACCGAGTCCTCGCCGGAGACCCAGCTCCCAACGGATCTGGAGCGGACCTCTCCGAAAACCAGCTCGATCTGACCCCTCTCGTCCTCTACCTCGGCGATCCAGTCGAGCTCACCCGCCTTGCAGCGGAAGTTGCGAACGAGGACCCCGACTCGCACGGAGCCCGAGGCTCGTTCGGCTTCGACCCACCAATCGACCCCCTGAGCCTCAGCCTTCCGCCCTCTTTGCCAGGGCAGCCCGTTCATGGAGTCCATGGGCGAACTCATAGCAAGATACGGGCAAGCTAGGGACTCGCCGCGGCCGCCTCAAGCGCCCGCCTCACGGGCGCAAACGTCCTTCGATGGAGCTCGCACGGCCCCAGGTCACGCAGCGCCCGCCCGTGCGCGGGCGTGGAGTAACCCTTGTGGACCTCGAAACCGAAGCCCGGATGCCGCTTCGCGGCCTCGGCCATCCAGTTGTCCCTCCACACCTTGGCGACGACTGACGCGCACGCGACGCTCAGACAGATTCGATCGCCGCCCACCACCGCGACCGCTTCCCGATCGAGGCCTCCAGGAATCCGATTCCCGTCGACGAGCACGTGGTCGACCTTTCTCGCGAGACTTGCCTCAAGAGCGCTCACAGCCCGAACCATTGCCAGATGCGATGCCTGGAGGATGTTCACCCGGTCGATCTCCTCCACACTGGCCGATCCCAGTCCGAAGCCAAGCGCCCAGGCGCGGA
>CAYJTX010000477.1:0-2695 GCA_964372615.1 uncultured Bacteriovoracaceae bacterium
CCTTTGTCGGAGATCACCCAGTGCCCGCTTCCCTGTACGCCTTCAAGGAGCCGGGGAGCCTCGGTGGAGTCGTCGCGATTGCCGGAGCTCGGGCGGAAGTGGACGGGCCACCCGAGCGCCTGCTTACGTCTGAAGTCCACAATGCGTGGACTTCGCCCCTGACCAGTCCCTGGGTCGAGCCTCAAGTGCACGTTTTGTGGCCTTCAGCATGCGGCCCAGAGCAACCTCGGGCGGTTGGCCCGTCTGCACGTCAAATGACGCAGACACATGCCCGCACTCCGACGTCGTAGTGATTTTTCTTGTCGGTCCTGAGCAAAGGCCAGCAGCGCGCGTTCGGCCTCTCGGTACGGCTTGCCCGAGACCTCAGTGACGAGGCGAGTTTTTTCGGTTTCTGTCAGGGCCCGCTCGCTTACCTTCTCCTCCCGACGGATGGTGCGCTGGAGGGCTGCAGCGGAGGAAAGCTTGAGCTCGCCGGAAGAGAGCCTCGCCTGCGCCTCGGGCACTGCCGACGCCAGCCGCATCCCTCAGATGCGCTGGGAGGCGCCGGGCTCCGAGAATCCGAGCGCCCAACCTGAGCTCAGAGCCCTGCCAGATACCGAACCACGTCGCGGATCGAGAGAATGCCGACCAGGCGCCGGCCCTCGACGACCGGCAGATGCCTGAAGTTCCCCTGCACCATGATGCGCGGGAGATCGGCCAGCTCGTCGTCCAGCTGAACGCAGACGAATTTCGGGGTCATGACTTTCCCGATGAGCGTCGTCCTGGGGTCGAGACCCGCTCCCACGACTCGCTTCAGGAGGTCGCGCTCCGTGAAGATGCCGACCGGCTCGCGGATCGCGCTCAGGATGACCAGGGCCCCGATGTTGTTCGAGGCCATGGCGTGAACGGCCTCGGTCACGGGAGTCGTCTCCTCGACCGTGAGGACGTGGTCGATCATGAGGTCTCGCACCCTTGTTCCCCGGCGGGGGCCCGAGATCGTCTCGACCCGACTTGCCAACTGAGCCATGGCGGAACCTCCTCTTTCCACACTAGACCTCTCGCGGCCTCGAAACAGTGTGTCGGGACTACCGCATGGGTCGCGGTAGTCGGAATTGGCGATTGACAATATGCGGCATTACCGAGTATTTCGATGCCCTCTGAGGATCAGGGGGATTTCATGCGATTTCATTGGGTTACGGGGGTGCTCGCGCTCTTGCTGGGGGCTGGTTCCGCGCTCGGGGCGACGGAGCCGACGAAGACCCCGACTGTATTCGTGAGAAAGGTCGTCGCCGAGGAGCTCTACGAGCCTCTGGTCTACCCGGTGAGGGTGCTGTCGCGGATTCAGTCGCGCCTGCTTTCCGATGCCGATGGGGTTGTCAGGAGAATCGTGGCGCCGCTCGGAATGCCGGTCCGGCGCGGCCAGGTCATCCTCGAGATCGAAAACACCGACCCGGTTTATCGGTACTCCTCCGTGCGGCTCACCGCGCCGGTCGCCGGTGTGGTGAGCGGCTTTTCTGTAACGGTCGGGAGCCGGGTGAGCCGCGGGCAGGAGCTCGCGGCGCTCGTCGATCCGGCGAAGCTCGTGATTCGTGCGGAGGTGACGGCTGCGGACCTTCCATGGATCAGCGCCGGCCTTTCAGGGGCGCTGACCTTCCGGGGCTCGGAGTCCGTGATCCCGGTGCGCGTGAGTGGAGTGAGCCCCGCGGTCGACCCGGCTACCGGAACCGCGCCCTGTGAAATGGAGGTCGTCGAGCTGAGTGGCTCGCTTGCAGAAGATCGCGCGAGGCACGGGACCGGCGCGGCGAGAGCAGCCCCGCCAGCGGTCTCGCTCGGAGCGGCCGGCCAGGTCCGGTTCCGCGCGAATCCCCGCCAGGGAATCGCGATTCCCGATCACGCGGTCGTGTATCGGGGCGCCGAGACCTTCGTGCGACTGGTGCGGGAGAGTCAGGCGCACAAGACCCCGGTCACTCTCGGCCGGGCGCGGGAAGGGCGGATCGAGGTTCTGAAGGGACTGTCGCCGGGCGACCAGCTCATCGAGCGAGCCAGCGGCTTCGTCGCCGACGGCGAGACGGTTCAAGTCGAGCAGAAGGCGAGCGATAAGAACGAGCAGAAGGCGAGCGGTACCGGGACATGAGAAGCCTGTACGGCTCCCCGATCCGCGTCTACCTCCTGCTCGGAGTGCTGGCCGCGGTCGGCCTCTTCAGCGGCGGACGTCTGCCGGTCTCGCTCTTTCCGAACAGCAGCAAGCCGGTCGTCGGCGTCGAGATCCCCTACGGCGGCGGCACGGCCGACGAGTTCCTGAACCAGAACGGCCGCGACATCGAGGAGCAGCTCAGGTCCATCGCCACGAAGGGGGTCGAGGTCGAGCGCCTCGAGGCCTCCTACGACCCGCGATCGGTCGTCTACGAGCTGGGGTTTCGCTGGGGGACGGACCCGCAGGAGGCGCTCCGCTAGGTGCAGTCGACCGTGAACGCGCTCGGCGCGCGACTTTCCGAGGAGTCGCGCGACTCCATCGGCGTGTGGTCGTGGAACGAGAACTCCGGTTTTCTAGCCGTGAGCTTTTTCAGCCGGTCCCGCTCGCTCGACGACCTCTACAACGTGCTCGAGCCGCTGCTCGCGCCGAAGATCGCGAAGGTGCGGGACGCACAGGACCCGGGGCTCTGGAACCCCTCGCGCCGGGTGGTGAGGGTCGAGCTCGACCCCGACGCGATGGCAG
>CAYJTX010000478.1:0-2682 GCA_964372615.1 uncultured Bacteriovoracaceae bacterium
CGCCGAGCAGGCGTCCTCCGTTCTCGCGGCCTCCTCCGAGGGAATGACCCCCCAGCAGATCGAGGTGGGCGTGTATAAGTCGACTCTGGCGCACGAGATCGGGCATAACCTCGGTCTTCGCCATAACTTCATGGGCTCGTTCGACAGCGCCAACTGGAAGCACGCCGCCGACGAGACGACCCGGCGGAACTACGCGAGCATCATGGACTACTTGCTCGACGATCACGTGACCTACGACGGCGTCGGGCCGCACGACGTCTCGGCGCTTCGCGCGGCGTACGCCCAGGAGGTCGAAGTTCATCCGGACGTCGTGACCCGGCTCCCCGTTCACGAGGGCCGCAGGGTGATTCCGCTGCGAGTTCGCCGTGCCGACGGGACCGAGCGCCTGGAGCGCATCCCGCTGAACCAGGATCGTTTCATCGGTCTGAACGACTACAAGCGAGTGACGACCGGTTCCGCGGGGCCCTCGTGGCTCGGCTTCAACGAAAGCAACACGCGCCGGCTTCCCCTGAAGCCGTACGCCTTCTGTTCGGACGAGGACGTCGGTTTTACCCCGGTCTGTCAGCGATTCGACCGGGGCACCAGTCCTCAGGAGCTCGTCGAGGCGAGCATCCTGGACTACAAGGCCTACTACGCCATCAGAAACTTCCCGGGCAACCGGCTGCGGTTCGGCTACGGCCAGACCGGCGGCTACATCGGGCGCCTGTTCAGGCGCTTCATCATGATCCGGCAGTTCCTGGACGAGACCTTCTACCAGGCGATTACGGGTGGCAGTCAGGAGACGATCAACGCGTACCTCGATGCAGCGGTTCGCGGCCTGGTCTTCTTCCACGAGGTCGTCCGCACGCCGGACGCCCCCGGATTCATCTCGCCCGCGGAGCGCTTCGTCGAAGTCGACGGACCGCGCGGAACGAAGGTCGTCGTCGAGCGCAAGTGGCTCAAGAGCGTTGTCGAGGACATGGTCAGCGACCGGCTGGCGATTCGAGGCATCGAGTTCGACAAGATGATCGCCCTCATCATTCTCACCGAGCGCGAGCTCGGCATGGGTCGATACGAGGAAGTCTCCCTGCGGGTCTCGTACCCTCAGCTCGAGAAGATCATCGGGCTGACGCTCGACGAAACCTCCCCGGACGGGCTCTTCACGATCGCCCTTCTCAAGGAGATCATGCAGGACAACCTCATGCCCGCGACGACGAACCGGGAAGGCCAGCTCGTCGGCGTCGACGGCCCCTTCAAGGCCGACGCCTCCGAGGCCCTTCGCGTCTACGCGATCCTGGGATCCATGATCAGCCTGGACGTCGATGGCCTGGATCTCTCCGACAACTTCTCGGCGATGTTCCGGGTGAACAGCGGCTACCGGGCTCCCCAGAACACCACTTGGTTCATGCAGGCGGGAGCCAACTCGAGCAGTGCCGGAGAGCTCCGGTACTGGGCGTTCGACGAGGCCGTGGCCTCCAGGAACATGATCTCGCAAGCGCGGCTGATCGACCGGATTGGCGCGAAGCGGGTCGAGCTCGTGGCGGATCTCAAGGCCTGGATGCTCAAGAAGGTCGAGCTGGATTCGTTGCCGGTCGAGGGAGCTCCGGCTGGGACCTCGAGCAGCTCGGCGTCGTCGGGCGGTTCCGAGACCCCGGCGCCTCCGGCTGAGACGCCACCGGCGGAAAGTCCGGCCCAGGTTCGGGAGAGACTCACGCGTGAGCTCGCCGAGATGGAACGTGCGCTCGACGTGAAGCTCGCATTGCTTCCGAAGGAAGTCGGGCCTCGCACGGTTCGGCGGCTGGGCTCCCTGATGATGAGCGTGGTGCGTAACGCCCAGCAGATCCAGACGCTGGCGTCGGCCCTTCCGCGCCGGGTCGTCTACGGCATGGTCTACGAGATGTCGACCGAGCTCGAGGGCCTGATCAAGATGGCCCCGATCGTCGAGGTCGCCCTGCAGGCGATTCCGGCCGAAGAGCTCGGCCTCGGGATCCTGGGCGACATCGCTCCGATCGGCACTATCGAGATGCAGCGGGCGATGATTTTCCGGAACAGCCAGACGTTGAGCCAGATCTTCACGATGCTGCACCCGGAGTATCGGCCTTAGCCTCCGGCTGAGGACCCGGATTTAGACTCGACAGGATTGCGCCAGGTAGGGTCGTAAAGCGCAAATACACGCGCGCCTCGGGACATCACGCGATGTTGCCCCGAGGCGCGCGGGTTTTTTTGCTGCCCAGGATCAACTTCTCGCAGGGCGCTGAAAGAGGAGCGAGGGAGGAAAGTCCCAGCTCCCCAGCTACTTCTTCAGCACCCCTGCTAGCGTCGGGCGAGGTACCTCCGAGCGGCGGTCCAACACTCGCACGAGCTTTCCTGTTCTGGGGTTGGTCGCGAGGCTCTCGGGTGCGACCCAATCGACTCGCAGGTCGCCGATCTTCCCGGACTGCGCGAGCTCGAGGTACATCGGGCGTTCGCGGTGAAATGCGGTAAGCACGCGGTCGGATGCGACCGGAGCGGACGCGGCGATGCGCAGGGTGAGCGAATCGCGCCCGGAAACGCGGTCGACGACGAGCTGGAATCTGGACCCGGCGACGCCGGGACCCATCGACTCCAGAAGTCGGTGGATGTCGTCGTAATGACCCGTGACCGGACCGCCCCGCGCGCCTTCGTCCGAGCGTCCGAGGATTCGGAACTTTCGGTTTGCACGCG
>CAYJTX010000479.1:0-2657 GCA_964372615.1 uncultured Bacteriovoracaceae bacterium
ACTGGAGAAGGTCCGCAGCACCCTCGTCCTCGGCGGAACGTTTCTCATGCGCGAGGTCGATCAGAGCGGCGGTATGCTCTTCCAGCTCAACCAACTGCACGAAAAAGTCGCGACGAAGCTTGGGCTCACGCAGGCGGTGGAGCTTCATTTCCGCACGCCGTCCCGGTGGATCGAGACTCTGGGAAAGGCGGGATTCGAAGCGACCTCCGAACCCTGCAGCAGGTTCCCGTTCGCGGACGTGCTTTTCACCTGCCGCCGAGTGAGATGAGATGGGGACCGGAGGCGCTGCTGACCTTTCCACGCGAGCGGCGCTCCGGAAACCGCTGATCGGACTGGCGCTCGGCCTCCTGGCCGCGGGACTGTGGGAGCGCGTCTATGACTTCAAACTCGATGGCGCGGCGCCGTTCCGTTACGCTCCTGCGACGTTGCCTCTTTTCGGCCCTGGTCAGCACTGGGAAAGGACGGCGCGAAGCTAGGATGGTTCGCCCTTCAGTTTGTTTTCTCAGATTTTCCGCCGCCCGCTTCGCGAGCTGAGAAGTCCAGAGGACTGACGAACGCTGAGTTTGATGGCCCAGCGCCTGCTCTGTCCTAGGCTGACTGCCCTCTCCCCCGGAACGCCCTCGCAGAGCCCGAAATCAATATTCTTTCAGGCCGTTCTCGCTCATGCTCTCCCAGGATAGCCGGAAAGAGCGGACGGAACCACGCGGGTCACGCCCCCGCACCGGCGCGCCGGGGCGGCCCTCCGGGCCTTCGCGCACAGGATCGCCAGTTCTTTACCCGGCGTTCGCCAACTGAACTTTTTTCTTCTTCTTCAGCACCGTCCTCTTGCGCGAACCCGGCCCCGCGGTCAAACTCCCAACTCATGACCGCCTTCCCCGTCACTATCGAAATCCCCGTCGCCTGGGGCGACATGGACGCCTTCGGGCATGTGAACAACACGGCCTATCTCAGGTGGTGCGAGAGCGCGCGCATAGCTTACTTCGACCGCTGCGGGGTCATAAAAACGATGACCGAACGCGGCGTCGGTCCGATCCTCGCGCAGGCGACCGTGAAGTACGTGCTACCGCTCAAGTACCCCGACGTCGTAAAGGCGTCGGCATCGGTCCGGAAGGTCGGGAACTCGTCCTTCACGATGGAGTACCGGATCACGAGCCGCGCGAACAGAGACGAGACCGCCGCCACCGGCGAAGCGGTGATGGTCATGGTCGACTATCGCGGAAGCGGGGGGAAGGTGCCGGTCGATGCCGAGCTCCGGCAGACGATCTCAGCGCTCGAAGGCACGGGCTTCTAAGAGCGCTTGCGCGGAAAATGCCGCGCTCCCTCTCCACCCCGGGCGATCCCTCCAGGAGCGAACAGACCTTCCCAGTGCTCGGCGCACCTCGGATCATCGGTGTAAACGGACTGATCCCACCCCTTTCGATCCCAGACCTGGTTGATGATCACGATGCGGATGGAAAGGAGCGCGCGATACTCAGGCCCCTTCCGGATCTCCTCCGGCACCGCACCGCCGATGCGATCCAGCCCCGCGGGCGGAACCGCGATCACCAGGCGATCGACCGTCGCTTCCTCGCCCCCCGAAGTGGAGTGACCTCGTAGTGCCCGCGAGGGCTTCCCGTTCCGTTCGGGTCAGCTCCCCGCTCAGGCCGCCGTCTCCTTTGTTCCCGAGTCCAGGAACCACCCCCCGGCGGCCGTGCCGGCCTTGTCCCGCGAGGCGCTCCTGCACGTCGAGTTGGGGATCCTCGGGCCACCGGGCAGGCCGAACATCGAATAATACTGATCCCTGCTCGCCTTCGAGAAGTAGTCGTACGGGCAATCCGAGTTGAGATTGTTCGTCCAGCCCCTGGCCTCGTAGCGCTTGTTGTCCCCGAACTGGTTGGTCTTCGTTGTATTGTAGACCCCGAAGTCCCACGTCCTGGCGCCGTCGGTTCCCCTCGTGTAGCCAATGAGTTCCCCGGCCTTGAAGCTCACGCTCGGACTGACATCCTGAGTCTGCGAGTCGTTGGCCGGCTTGTCGGGCGCGACCTTTTTGATCGAATCGACGACGATCTGGACATGGTCGAACCGGTACGTGACCTCGCAGCTTACCTCGAAGATGAGCAGGTACTCGTTCCTCGGCCCGGAGACATAGTACGCGATACTCGTCAGCGCGGAATCCACGGGGGCGTAGACCGGCACGCCTCTCGGGTCGGGCATGTCGGCGAGGTTCTTGATGTAGGTATGGCTCTTGATCTCGTTGCCGGCCGGTGCGCCCAGCGGCGTGATCAGATCCACCAGACCGAGGTCGGTGATGTCGCTCGTGAAGAGGGGATTCGAGTTGGCCGCGCACGCCGGTTTCTGATCCTTGTCCTGGGAAGGTTCGGGCGAGGGCGTGGCGTCCGCCGCCGCGGGCGGTACGTCAGCCGCGAGCGCCGAATCGCCTCCACCCGAACCACCCGAGCCGGAACCTGCGTCGGAATCCCCGCACCCGGCGGCAAGTGCCGCCACGGCCGAGCCAATGGTCATGAGAAGCGAGAGTCTCTTCAGCGTGTACATTGAATCCTCCTCTTTACGGAGGCTGGTATTGCAGCCGCCAGGCCAGGGGAGTCAGCGGCAGATACGGGAATTAATTATGAATTCTAGAATCAGCGCCGGCTGCCTCTGCTGGATTTCATGCAGGG
>CAYJTX010000480.1:0-2634 GCA_964372615.1 uncultured Bacteriovoracaceae bacterium
GCTGGGTTGTCCTCGGAGAGGTTCAGTGGACTGGGATCGTCGGAGGCGTTGCAGGAGCCACAATGGGCGTGGGCGCATGGCTCTCGCTTCGCCAGGGAAACGTGAAGCGGCTCATCGGCTGCCTGGGGCTCGTTCGGGCTGGACACCTTCTGCTGGGTCTCCTGGTTCTGGACGAAGTGGGAGTCGCTGCGGTCCTCTATAATCTCGTGCTGGACGCGTTCGCGCTCTCGGGAGCATTTTTCGTGCTTTCTCACCTCCTGAGTCGTGCGGGAACGGAGGAGCTCGACCGATTAGGAGGCATCTTTCATAGGGCAATGCCGGAGTGCATTTTCCTGTTCCTTTTCCTAGCCTCCATAGTCGGATTACCCCCGCTACCCGGATTCATTGGAAAGTTCACGCTGATCGGTGCTGCGGTAAGGCATTCTCAGTTTTTTCTGGCGGCGTTGGCTCTAGGTTCCGCGGCTCTCTCGGTCGCAGCTGTTGCGAAGCTCGCCTACAGCCTGGTTGGATCCAACCCGTCCTGGCAGGGAGTCGGGGACACGTCGCAGACAATCAGTCGAGCTGAGCGTGGGTTCCTAGTCGCACTCATGACGCCCCTCATTCTACTTGGGGTCTTCGCGGACACGGTTTTGGGGTGGGCAGGCCGCTCGTTGCGGTTTATCTTGTGGTAGCCGCGGCAAGTCGGCCTAAAGGCGTGCGTGGGGCCAAGAGAGGTATGAGCTGAATGGAGTATATCCCCGTCCTGATACTCATGACGACAGGAGCCGCGGTGGGTGGATTGGTCATCGTCCTTTCCAGCCTTTTGGGGCCAAAGTTTCCGAACAAGATGAAGAACCAGCCCTTTGAATGCGGCGTTCCAATCGTGGGCGGGGCCCGACAGAGGTTTTCAGTTCGATTCTACCTGGTAGCCATTCTCTTTCTTCTCTTTGATGTTGAGGCGGTTTTCTTTTTCCCTTGGGCAGTCGTGTATCGGAAGTATCTGTCGGTGAACGCGTTCATTGCGTTGGAGATGGCATTCTTCGTGGGGATCCTGCTCATCGGCTACTATTATGTGCTGCGCCGAGGCGCGCTCGAGTGGGATTGAAGAAAGCCCTGATTTCGGAGGATTGAATCATGGGAAAGGACGGTGCGGCGGGTTTCTTCACGACCAGACTGGACGCGCTCGTCAGCTGGGGACGGAAGAACGCGCTTTGGCCCCTGCCCTTCGGAACGAGCTGCTGCGGGATTGAGATGATGGCGACCTTGTGCTCCGACTACGACATGTCGCGGTTCGGAGCAGAGGTGGTTCGATTCTCGCCGCGCCAGAGTGACATGATGATCGTTGCCGGGATCATCAATACGAAGATGGCTCCTGTGATGCGGTCCGTTTACGAGCAGATGGCAGACCCGAAATGGGTCATGTCGTTCGGTGCCTGCGCTTCGTCCGGCGGGATCTTCAATGTCTACAGCGTAGTCCAAGGGATCGATACGGTCATTCCGGTGGATGTGTACGTTCCCGGATGTCCTCCCGCGCCCGAGGGCGTGATCCACGCGCTCATGTTGCTGCAGGATATGATCGCTCGAGGTGAAACCCACTCCCAGCGCAAGGAATCCGGTCGAAAGGCGCGCGGATAATGGACATTCGAGCATCAGTTCCTACGATCTACGGAGACTGGCTGACGCAATTCGGAGAGACCTGGAAGACTCAGGCGGCGCAGTTGCGGCAGAAATGGGGAACACAGATTGAAGAGATCCGCCTGCCTCCGGAGCATCCGACTGACGTTCCGATCGTCTATGTTGCCAAGGAATCGGTCGCTCACGTGCTCGCTTACTTCAAGACCGAGCCTGGCTTTGAGTACGGCTTCCTGGCCGACCTGACTGCGACCGACGAAGAGAATGAGCCTCGTTTCGAAGTCGTCTACAATCTCTACTCCATCGCGCGGCACTGGCGGATCAGGGTAAAAGCCCGCGTGGCTGACGGAGAGGAGATCCCGACGGCGACTGGAGTCTGGCCAGGCGCCAACTGGGCCGAGAGGGAGGTCTGGGATATGTTTGGGATCCGATTCCGCGGGCACCCCGATCTACGTCGGATTCTGATGGACGAGAGATGGGTGGGGCACCCCCTCAGAAAGGACTACCCCCTGCGCGGATATCAGATCTTCACCACACCCATGGAAGTCGATCCGAAGCTGCTGGAGGACTGACTCATGAGCCAGCACATCACCCTGGAGACCCACGACCCCGATGACCTATGGTCCGATTCCAGGGTGATCGTGAACATCGGACCCACCCATCCGGCGATGCATGGTGCGCTTCGAATGGTCGCGAAGCTCAACGGCGAGACGATCGAAAAATCATACTGTGAGTTCGGGTACACACATAGGGCCAAGGAGAAACTGGGAGAAAATCGCTCCTATCACCAGTTCATTGTTTATACCGACCGCCTCAACTACTGCTCGGCGCTGATCAATAATGTGACCTATGCGATGGCGGTAGAGCGCCTCATGGGGATTGAAGTACCCCCGCGAGCGATTTGGATCCGGATGATGTGCTGCGAGCTGGCTCGGATCATCGACCACATCATTTGTATCGGCATTAATGCGGTTGATATCGGCGCGTTCTCATTCTTCCTCTATGGGTTTCACCAAAGGGAGG
>CAYJTX010000481.1:0-2623 GCA_964372615.1 uncultured Bacteriovoracaceae bacterium
GATGATCGCCGCGAGGAACGCGCCGTGGAACGCGTGCCGTATATCGAGGAAGGACTCGTGGTCGTCAGGTTCGGAAAAAGTGCGCCGAAAGACCCAGTAGACGAACGCGACCAGCGCCGCGACGCCCGCCATGGCCAGGAAATTCGGGGTGTAGAGCAGCAGCGACTTCTGGGTCGCCGGAAACACCTCGTACTGCGTGATGACCTTGAGCGCCGGGAGCAGCAGGACGACCACGTAGCCGAAGAGAAGCGAGCCCAGGACGATCGCCATGCTCTTGGCTTCGTTCCTGAGGACTCGACGGACGGTCCCGACGGGGCGGTCCTTCAGGGCGGCAGGGAACTTGGATAGGCAGTAAACCAGAAACGGGATGAAGGCGAGGATGTGGAGGATCGTCACGACCCAGCCGTCGACGAAGAGATTGCGAGCCACCTTCCAGTAGGAGTGGTCGCGGGGATTCTCGGGAAGCCTGGGAAGCTGGCTGATGCTGCGGACGAGCCGCTCGGCGGCCTGGCCGTAGTCGGTGAAGGACTGGGGCAGCATCGCCTCGGCCACGTCGTTTCGCGTGTGATGGTAGTGGGCCATCTGGCGGGCGAATGCCTCGTTCTGCCCCACCCAGTTGAACGCCGGGATTCCCGCCGCCAGAAATGCCCCGTGATCCGCGGGCGGAATCAGGATCGCCCTCTCGACCAGCTCCATGAGGTTCATCATGTCGTCGGCCTCGAGCTTGCCGAGCGAGCGGATCGAGTCGAGGGCGAGCTCGCGCAGCCAGAGGGGCGTGTAGCCTGACTTCAGCCCGTCGCAGAGGGTGAGGATCCGCGTCTGCTTCTCAGGAGCAAGGAAGTCGAAACTCGCGACTGCGATGATCCCATCGGCACGGCTGAACTGCCGAGCGAACTCGCGGGCGCCCCAGAAGGCGCCGAACTCCTCGCTGTCGGTGAGAAGGAAGAGCACCGTGCGCTCGGTTTCGACCTTCGCGAAGATCCGCGCGAGTTCCAGGACGACGCCGACGCCGGAGGCGTCGTCCATCGCGCCCTCCTCGGTCGTGTCGGTGACGTCGTAATGGGCCGTGACGATGATGATGTCCTCGGGATGCACCGTGCCCCGCTTCTCTGCGTAGACGTTCTCGAGGTCGGTGTACTGCTGCCCGGCGATGACCTCGCTGAACGTCATTCCCTGCGGCTGGTAACCCAGCTGCCGAAAACGCTCCTTGAGCCAGATCGCCGCATTTCGGCGGGTGGCGGAATAGGTGACCCGGTTCGGAAAGCCTTTCGCGAGATCCCGCATCGTCTCCCAGGCCTTCTGCCCATCGAACTGAAGGGGGTCCGGGCTCAGGGGATGCCTTTCAATCCGGCGCAGGCTCAGTCCGAAGAGGACCGTCCCGACGAGGGTGCAGATCAGCAGGCTTCGCAGGAAGAGGGTCCAGGGGCGCAGAGGCTGAATCCCGGAGAGCTTCAGGAGCCGACCCATATGGCGGATTCTATGCCGTTTTCCCTGGCTCTGCGACGGCAGTCGAAGGGCAATCGTGTGGGCACCATAAAGTTGACATATTTAGTCGATATTGATAAGTCAGCGCGGGCGTTTGGAAGCCATTTACCGGTGAATTTCAGGGTGTTGTCTCAGGACGCACCACAGTATACGGACCCGGTTCGCAGAGGGAATGTTCTTGGATCGACACCGAGAGATCAGACAGCGATGGATGGGACTGCGCGTCGCACTTGGGTGCCTGGCGCTGGGAGCCGCATCGTTCTCTGCCTGCTCGCCCGGAATGTTCTTCGGGGGCGACCGCGACGAGAAGGTCGTGGATTCGAGGAACTACCGCGAGGTCAACAAGGCCTGCGCGGGGATGGACCTTTCGACAAATCTGATCGATGTGCCCCAGGCCCGGAAGATCCTCGGGTGTTTCAATTCCAGTCGCGCGCTGGACCCCGTCGAACGTCTGGCGAATCGCCTCTCGGACGCCGAGTTCCAACCCCTGGTCGACGCCGTCAATCGCTACGTCACGAACAACAAGACGCTCATCTACGAGCTTGAGACGACTTACTTCATGCTCGTCGAGCGCCACACGCTCGACGAGACGCTCAGGCAGTTCGGAAAAATCCTCGGGAACGGGGAGTTCATCTCGAGCTCGATCGCGCTCATGCGCGAGGGATACATCGGCCCCCGGGCAGCGGGCGGCGCGGGGCCGGATATCAAGCTCCTCAAGGCGATCGAGCGGCTCGCGTCGCGGTTCACCCATGAGAAGTTCGCCGAGCTGCTCGACGTCGGGCTGACCCTGGCGGGGACGAAAGCCTTCAAGGACATCCAGCAGCGCTTCCAGGCGGATGTGACGGGCGAGCCCACCCTCGAGGAGATGCTTTCTAAAGTTCTCGATTACCTGCGCGACGCAGACCCCCAGCACGTGGAGGCGGGGCGGCGAGTGCTCCAGGAGTTCGCCGACGGTCGCTTGTTTCCGGTCGCTGACCGGTGGATCGGGACGACCCCGGACGAGATCCGGGCCCGCGTGGCGAAGGCCGCGGCGCTCTTCAACGTCACGTTCGCAAACGGAGGCGAGATCGTAAGCTACCTGGCCACGCTCTTCCACTTCCTCAAGGGACCGATCCATTGCCTCCAGGGCACGAAGCAG
>CAYJTX010000482.1:0-2620 GCA_964372615.1 uncultured Bacteriovoracaceae bacterium
CTCGGCGTCTGGTTCAAGCTCGATGCGCGTGGGGAGAGCAACGGTCGCCGCCTGTGTAAAGGCCCCTTCGAGGGCCATCCCGTCAGATATGAGTACGGTAGCGATCTCAGCGATGGACATCGCGGCACGCACCGACGCCCCGCGCCTTACCCTGGGATGAGCACGGGTCGCACGTACGAGCCGGACCGCAATGAGCGGCAGAACCTTTTCCTTCGTTCCCTTCGCTGGATTCGAGAGATTCGCCGTCACGATGTCGATCTCTTCGGTCTCCGACTGATAGGCGACGCTGACCAGCTCGAATCGATCGAGAAGTGCCTCGCTCAGATGGGACGTCGCCACGAATTCCTTGGGATTCTGGGTCGCCACGACAAGAAAGCCGGGTTTCGCCCTGACTTCGCCAAGCCGTGGGATCACCACCAACCCCTCGTCAATCGCTGGAAGCAGTACGTTTTGTACGCCTTCCGGAAGCCTGTTCATCTCATTGATGAACAGGATTCCGCCCTGCTCCATCGCATCAACGAGCGGTCCGGGCACGAAGGATTCCCGTCCGTAGCCCTTTTTGAGGACGACCGGCGGATCGAACCAGCCCGCGAGCTTCTGTTCCGTATACCGGCTGTCACCATCGACGCGGAATACCTGTCGGGCCGTATCTCGGGCGACGTGGCTCGCGAGGTGGGTCTTTCCGACTCCGACCGGACCCTCGAGCATCACGTTGCGGGACGCCTTCAGGCAGGCACGGATCTTGGCGATTTCGCTCTCGCGCCCGACGATCATTTTCCGGAGCTCCTCTTGCTCGCGACGGGGCGCCTCTTGGAGGGGGATTTCACTTCCCCCCTCTCCCGAAGGCCCTTGAGCCTATTGAGATACTCCTCAATGACGTAGCTCGCAACCTCGGACGGCTTGGTACCAACGCCGAAACCCGCATCGAATCCGCACTCAAGCGCGAGGGGATGGGTGACTCTAGGTCCTCCTGCCACGAAGATCATCTTTTCGCGAAGCCCGAGCTGCTCGGCCTTCTGAGTCAAGTCCTTCAGGTCCCTGACGTGGATGTTGTGCTGGGTAACAACTTTGGAAACGAGAATGGCATCCGCTTTCTCCCGGATCGCGATTTCCAGCAGGTCGTCGTTCATCACCTGCGCGCCGAGGTTTCGGGCGTCGATCCACTGGTATCGTTCCAGACCGTAGTCACCGGCATAACCCTTCATATTGATGATCGCGTCGATTCCAACAGTATGCGCGTCAAAGCCGGTGCATGCACCCAGGACGACCAGCTTCCGCCCCAGGCGAGCGCGAATCAGCTCGTCGATCTCCTCTCGCGAGCGCTTGCTGGCTTCTACCTTCAGTACTTTGATCTGCGTGAAGTCGACGTGGTGCCGGGCGTTTCCGTAGATCACAAAGAAGGAAAAACCGTCCCCCGCGCTCTCCATGGTGGCGATCTTGACCTGATCGAGACCGAGCTTGGACGCGAGCTGCACGGCTGCCTCCCTGGACTCCGCACTCGGCTCTACCGGCAACGTGAATGCAAGCTGGATCGTCCCGTCGCCCATGATGTCGCCGTACGGACGAAGCTTCTTCAGATCGGGCTTCTGGGGCCCCTTCACTCCTCCCTCCCGATATTCTCACCCGGGCCCAACAACTCGAAAAACGGGTTCAGGTACCCGACCTCCCGTGCCACCACTCCGTCGAAGCCCTTCCCTCCCGTCTCCTTCCGGCTCACCTCTGCAAAGGCCTTCTCCTCGATCGCGTGGAAGAGCCCCCGCTTCGAAATCGCCTCAAGATGCTCAAGCGTGTCTGACAGAACTTTTTCCGCCCACCTCTCGATCTGACCGTCGCGCCGGAATTCGACTTCGCACCGGAGATCCTTCGCCCCATTGAAGATGTATTTGGCGTTCTTGATGCTCATCCACCGGTCCTGGAGCAACGGCGTGTGCATTGCCTCCGTTGCCATTCCAAGTAGCTGGATGGACTGGCCCGTCAGTACCCCGACGAAATTGAACATAGCGTCCATCAGGTGACTGTAGAAGATATCGCCGCACTTGTACCGCGTGGGAGGCATGAACTTGATAGGTGAATCGGGAAAGATGTCCCTGGTCATCTGCGCCCGTGCGATTTCCAGTAAGAAGACGTTCGGATGCTCCGGATTCATCTCCTGGGCATGTCCAAGACCCATGAGCTCCCGGGTCATGCCCGCATTCAGGGCGAATCGTTCGTTGATGAACTGCGAGGCCAGGACTTGATGTCCGTTTTCAATCGCATCGGCCGTCGTCAGGTAATTATCCTCGCCGGTGTGAATCACTATCTTCGAAAGCGCGATGATCCTGCGCGAGAAATGCTGATCAATGAGAGTCCTTCTCGGATTGATATCCCGGAAAAGAATGCCGTACATCGCGTCGTTCAGCAGAAAGTCGAGCCGTTCCATCGCGCCAAGGGCCGCGATTTCTGGCATGCAGAGGCCCGAACAGTAGTTCGTCAGCCGGATGTACCGGCCCAAGCGCCGGCTCTCCTCATCGAGCGCGGCTCGCATGATTCGGAAGTTCTCCTGCGTGGCGTATGTCCCGCCGAAACCCTCGGTGGTCGCCCCTTGAGGCACGTAGTCCAGTAGCGACTGCGCCGTGCTGCG
>CAYJTX010000483.1:0-2617 GCA_964372615.1 uncultured Bacteriovoracaceae bacterium
GAAACTGAACCCAAATCGAACCTAAAGAGGATTACCCGGACAGGCTCCTAGCCGACAACCCCGAGTGCTTTCCTCATCGTCCTCTCAATTCCCCTCATCAGCCTCGGTCTCTGCTTCGAAGGAGCACTGATAGCTGATGTCCAGTCGATGGATCACCCGGTGGAACTCCTCCTCGGGATGCGGCTCGATGGCGAGCTCGAACGCCTGAGTCAGCTCATCGACGGTTGCTGCGCTCCAGCTCGCGGGCGTCTGACGGGTTTCGGCCTTCCGGGCGGCGGATTCGAACGCCACGACTCGCGAGGGTTCGATCGAAGGGCGCACGCGAGCGACGAGGGCCTCTGCCTTTCCAGCCTTTCGAGCTTCGGCGAGCCCCTCGTGAAACCGAGCCTGGGCCTGCAGCCTCTGGGTGAGCCGATCGCGATACCCTTCGAGAGCCTGCGGGAGCTCACTCGCCTTCGAAAGGCGATCGCGCGCGACCTTCGCCTGTTCCGCGGTCACGAATGGAGGAATGCGCTCAGGGCTCAGCTCGTGAACCGTTCGTAGGATCGTCTCGCCGAAGGGCCCAGTGAGAAGGCAAGGCTGGCCAAAGAGAGTGACGTGAATCTCTTTATTATTTGTTGGGCGTATGCCGCTGCCGGTGGGCGTGGCCGCGTAGGCACCGCGGGGGGGGGCCGCCGGAAGTAGAAACAGGACGCCCGTGAGCGCCAGGGCGAGGCAGCGGGTGGTCATAGGGGAGGGATCTCGCAAGTGGGCGGTATCCGGGTACGGGTAGGGCCGAGTGTACGCTCCACGCCCTGGGTCGTCTATGACACTCCTGGCCCGAGTCGATTTGACTCAGCACTCGATGGGCCTAAGATTAATAAACAAGGGGGCCGCCTTCAATACTTGATCTAAAATGTCTAAAATTATCAGATCGACCACCCGATCCGGTGGTGAAGTCGCAGGAGGGCGCTTAGGAGATGGATCGTAAGCCAGAGCTGACCTGGGTGGCCAAACCCGAGGAATATTTTCACCATCTTGAGTCCCAGACGATGCGAGCCCGCAAACTTTCTACTCACCCGGAATCCGAGTTCTAACTCGTCAACCTGCTGAATCAGTACATCTCGACCGATCAACTCTTCGGCCGGGACTCCGGTGGCAACGCGAGCCTGCCACCGCTCGCGATCCTTCTGAAAGACGCGCTCGAGGAGCCTACGCCGCAGCTCCAGACGAGACTCCTCAGGCAGGTCGGCGATATCTCTCTCTATGTCGGCGGCTATTTCCAGGACAGCCTGATTCGAAAGCTGGTCGATGTTGACTACTACATCGACGTTGGCGGGTCCGCGTACCGGCAGGTCGCCGCTCGCATCGACGAAAATACGGTGCGGGCGATGTACGAGGAGCTGTCGGCGAAGTTCGCGACATTCGTCGATGTGCTGGCGGAGATCAGCGACAAGACCACGCAGAAATCCGAGAAAGACATCCTGCGATTCTACGAGCTCTGGGTTCGTACCCGGAGCGAGCGGGCCGCGAAGGCCCTGCAGGAAGCCGGAATCATCCCGAACGAGACGATCGGGAAGGACTGGCAGTAAGGTAAACAGGTTTCCATATTCTCATTTCAGAAACCTGCTCGGCCTGCACCCATTTCTCGTCACTCAATCGCGAGCCACAGCACGCCGTCACGCGCGCGGATCCTGCGCGCGACGTCCAGTCCCTCGATGACCTGGCCGAAGACCGTATAGGAGCGGTCGAGATGTGGCTGGGGCGCGAGGGTGATGTAGAACTGAGAGTCGGCGGAGCCAGGATCCGATGATCGCGCCATCCCCATCGTTCCCTCGACATGGCGTCGAGGGTTGAACTCCGGTTTCAGGCGGCGCCCACTGCCCCCCGCCTCGGTGCCCTGAGGGCTTCCGGTCTGAATGGCGAAGCCCGGGATGACGCGATGGAAAGTGAGTCCGTTGTAGAATCCCCGGTGGGCGAGCTCCGTGATTCGCGCGACGGTCTCCGGGGCGTCCAGGGGGTAAAGCTTGAAACGGATCGGACCGCGGCTAGTCATGAGCACCGCTGTTGCGCGTGACATCCCGCGCTCGTCGGTTGAGAAGTCGGGTGAAGGGTTCGATCTGGGCTGCTGGGGAACGGCGGGATCCCCGGTCGCGAGACTCGGCAGCTGGGTCGGACCTTCGCGAGGTGACTCGGCGAGGTCCTGGAAACCGAGCTGGGCCTGGTAAACGACGGCACCGATAACGATCCCCGTCAGTACGATTCCGAGGACCAGCGCCAGGAAATGCCTGGGCTGCATGAGTTGACAGCCCTCCTCGCCGCGAATACTACCGCTAAACTAGCATGTCTCAAGCAGAATCCGGCTCGGGCCGCAGCATGAGCTTTTTCGAGCATCTGGATGAGCTGCGCGTTCGAATTCTCCGCTGCCTCTGGATCTTTTTTCTGGGATTCGTCGGCGCCTACTTTCTCTCTGAGCCGATGCTTGAGATCCTGAGGCGGCCGCTTTTCGCGGTGCTGCCGCCGGACCAGCAGAAGCTCTACTTCACTAGCCTGTTCGAAAACTTTCTCACTCACTTGAAAGTTTCTGGCTACGCTTCCCTGGTCTTTCTCTCCCCCTACTATTTCTATCAGCTCTGGG
>CAYJTX010000484.1:0-2612 GCA_964372615.1 uncultured Bacteriovoracaceae bacterium
ATACACACTCTTTCCCCACACGACGCCCTCCCGATCTCGACGAGGGGACGGCCGAGAGTCCCCCGGCTCCCCGTCACGAGAATGGTCGCCATCGCGGTTTTCCTCCTCGATCAGACCGTGTGGATCATATGGGCTCCCCGCTTCCCCTGTCCAGAGTATCGACCTCCCGGCGGTCTTTCTGTTGGCCCCCGGAAGGATTCCGGCTAGAATCCCCGTCACCTTAGCAGGACCCTTGCTGGGAGAATCACGATGCGTCGCGCGATGACGGCGTTGTCCTTCGGCCTGTGCCTGTCGGCCTGCAAAGCCCCGCCCCAGGACAAGATGCTGGCGGGCTTCACGCAGGAGCTGCATCTCTACTTCAACAACCTGAACGACGAGGCCCTGACGCGGAAGCAACTCCTGGCGGCAGAATCAGCCGAGTACCGCAAGAACCCCGGCCTTCCCCCACCGACGGGCATTCAGTTCAACACCTTCACTTTCAGCGAGAAGGGGTACATCGCCTACGACGTGCGATGCAAGCGCCCGACCTGCGGACAGGCGTACCTCGTGGTCGATTACTACGGACTCGAGCGAAAGTGCGCCCGCTGCGGAGAGGTGCTCATCCCCGACCCCGATCCGAAGAAGGAGAACAAGCCGGTCGATATGGTCTCGTGGTTGAAGGAGAAGTGCGGCGCGGACGTGAAGCCGATGTTCGAACCCACGCACAAGGACACATCGAAACTCCCGCTCAAGGCGATCGTGCGCTACGTGCGCCGCAACTGGGTGTACGATCCGCGCGGCAAGCCGGACATCGATCTCGCCCGGATTCCGGAGAAGTCCGCCTGGAAGCCGCAGATCAAGATGGCGTACTTGCCCGGCGCGGCCGAGAGCAAGATTCCCCCGGGATTCCATCGACCGGACGCTACCTATGTGGCGGAACAGGAGTTCCAATTCGACGGCTCTACGCTCAAGCCCATCGGGCAGCCCCGCGAGGATTTCTTGAGGCCGTGGAGCGAGATCTGGGACGTTCGTCGCGAGCTCGAGTCGTCGCGATGATTGCCTGTTGACATCCTGGCGCGTGCCGATATAATTCGAGTCGCTGCGGAGTTCACCGACCTTTCGGATTCGGAGAAGAGGAACGAGATGAAAAAGCTGCTGCTCGTTGCGCTCGTGCTCCTGGTTGCGGGCGGGATCGGCTACACGCTCTATCGTTCCAAGGGCAAGTGCTTCTTGCGCTGCTCGAAGCGGTCGACCGTAAGCGCCCGGACTCCGCAGTGCCTCCCGCGCGCGCCGGAGAGTCCGAAGCTCGACGCCGCGAAGATCGCGCACGTCGCTTCGAAGAGCGCGACGGCGAACGGCAGAAGGATCGATTGCCGCTTCGAGGAATTAACTCTCGATGTCGTACTGAAAACTCTTGCGGAGAAGGGGCTGAATGTCGTATATTCCGCGCCCTTCGCTCAGCAATGCAAGGTGACGGCGAACCTGAGACAGGTCTCCGTCCTTGAGGCCGCTGAGGCGATCCTGAAAGTCGCGAACGTCGCGTACAAAGTCGACAACGGAATCGTCCTGGTCGGACGATAAGGAAGTACTTGTGGGGAGCGAAGCGCGAAAGCGCCGAGCGGGACCCCTGCTCCGCCCGAGAGTGTAGGGCGGATCGCAAGCTCTGTGACAATGGGGAAAGGTCTGCTGCGTATCGAGCATGATACGTAGTCAAGGCAGAAGTAAACCAGCGCCTAGGATTACGATTTGTCAACCGCATCGCTAGGTCTAGTCGCCTAGCGAGTATGGAAGTTCCATATGTGCGGATAAGCTACTAAGGGTGGATGGTGGATGCCTTGGCTCCGAGAGGCGATGAAGGACGCTGCGAGCTGCGATATGCCACGGGGAGCCGCTGAGCAGGCGTAGATCCGTGGATTTCCGAATGGGGAAACCCGACTCATCGATAAGATGGGCCACCCCGGTGCAAGCTGGGGAGCGAAACGCGGTGAAGTGAAACATCTCAGTAACCGCAGGAAAAGAAAAAGACATTGATTCCGTCAGTAGCGGCGAGCGAACGCGGACGAGCCTAAACCGACGCACGGTGTTAACCGAGTAAGGGATTGCACGTGCGCGGGGTTGCGGGATGCCCTGGCCCGACTGTATCTGAGGGCGAGGGTTTCATAAATCATGACGCCAGCCGAAGGGTCTGGAAAGGCCCGGCACAGAAGGTGACACTCCTGTAGGCGAAAGCTTCATGGTTCCCTTGGGGAGCATCCCAAGTAACGCCTGCCACGGGAAAACAGGCGTGAATCTGTCCCGACCATGGGATAAGGCTAAATACTCCTCGGAGACCGATAGTGAACTAAGTAGCGCGAGCGAACGGTGAAAAGCACCCCGAGAGGGGAGTGAAAAGATCTGAACCCATCCACTTACAAACGGTGGGAGCCTGCCGCAAGGTGGGTGACCTCGTGCCTTTTGCTTAATGAGTCCGGGAGTTGTTGGGTAGCGCGTGCCTAAGGTGTTCTGCACCGGAGGCGGAGCGAAAGCGAGTCCGAAATGGGCGACTTAGTGCTACTCAGCATATCCGAATGCCAGTGATCTACGCAGGGGCAGGTTGAACCCTGAGTAACATCAGGGGGAGGACCGAACTCGTG
>CAYJTX010000485.1:0-2611 GCA_964372615.1 uncultured Bacteriovoracaceae bacterium
CGATTCTCGGTGCCGGCTGCCCTGCTTCTGGGGGGAATGGGCTGGTGCGTCCCAGCATGTGCGACCTCGGTGGCGGCTTTGGCCCCGGAGCGGAGGTCAGAGAGCGCCTCTTTCCGGTCAGCGACGCCGCCTTCGTGATCCAGGACAACGCTGGCCGGAGGCTGAACCTGGTCCGGGCGTCGGCCCGGCGAGGACTCCTTCCGGTGCTCGCGCACGACCTGGGCGTGGAGGCGATCATCTGGCTCACCTCGAACGAAATCGACTCGTCGTTCGGAACCTACGACGACGTCTACGTCTACGATCCCAACCGGGCGGATGACTACTCCAGCGACCGTTTCGTCGAGGACCTCACCCGTCAGCTCAGGGTTCGCGACGCCGTCGATATCTTCGTGCTGGCGCACTCGAATTCCTACTATTACCTCGTTTCCCGCGTGCCCGCGGAGCTTCGGCGCAAGATCCGGCTAGTGTACAACACGGGCTGCGGCGACTGGAGCGACGCTGAGCGCTGGAGGTCCCTCGGCATCGCCGCCTACGTGGGGCACGAGGGTACCAGCTGCTCGCCGGTGTTCATGAACGAGTTCCTGAGCCGCTGGACGGTCGGCGCGACACTCGAGACCGCGGTCACGGACGGCAACGCCTTCGCCGAGAGCTTCATCGTGGACTCTGTCTTCGGCGGCTTCTGCCCGGGGAGCACCCGGGAAGAGGCGCGCGACGAGACTCTTGCCCGATACCTCGGCCCGGGCGGGCTCACGCGGCGGCACTACCGCAACCCGGCGGCGCTCCGGTGATCGCGTCGATCCCGCCTGACGAGAACGCGAAAACGCATCTTCAGGCTCATGCCGCCTATTGAGGCTAGACAGAATGATGTGACCCGCCCTCCGTTTTGCGGCTCTGTCCCAGAACCCCAGGAGGCCGCTCCGGCGCACCCGGGAGGAGGCGCAACCCGCTTTGTAACACCTACTCCCGCCGCCGCATCGAGAGGAGATGAAGAGATCGACTACGACACAAGCATCGAACTGGAACGCGCGGGCGGCGCGATCCTTGAGCTGAAGCCCATGTCCTGGCGGAAGATCGCGGTCGCCCCGTAAGGGGCGGACTGACGAGAGCGGAGACTTCCCGCCCAGAAACGAAGAGAGAGAGCGAATGAAATTACTCACATCAGAGGAACTGAAGGCAAAGTTGAAAGACCCGGAGATTCGAAAACTCATGCGAGAACTCGACGAGCTTGAGCGCAGCTACCAAAAGGAGGAAAAATCATCGCGGATATTGCAAGGCGAATGCGCCTGATTGCACGAAAGCTCAAGATCGGCCGGACCTCGGTACGGCGGGCACTCGGAATCGGCTCGCGCTGAGCAACACGCTCAACCAAAAGAGCGTCGTGACGCGGGGCTCTTAATCGTCTTCTTTCTCGGATGTGGCTGCTACCCCTCGCTCAGCGCCACTTTCGGTGGCCAAGAAGCCCGGCCAACAGGTGCGGATATCCCCGGTGATGGGCGCTGGGGCCTCTTGGGGGCTACCTCGCGGGGATCGAGACGCCGTTACTTTTTCCTATCCGCGATGGAGGTGCTGGTCGCCCGAGCGGCGAGGGAGCCTCTTCATCGTCGCCATCCAGAAGTAGTAGGCGTAGGCACCGCCGCCGCCGCACCTGTTGGCCGGGCTTCTGGCCGCCGAAGGCGGCGCCGAGAACGGGACGCTGCTTTCTCTACATTGTCTGAGGGTTGGCTGAGGTGCCTGCGCGCGCAGGCCGGCCGCGCTCGTGTCCTTTGCGTTTCCTGGCAAGAAGGCCGCGGAAAGCTAGTGCTTGGGGCTCACTTCTGTCAGGTCCCAGCTCACCGCCCGACGCAGCGGATGGCACGATGGGCGAACGTGGTGTGTTCGTAGATATAGCCATGGCTACCGTCGAAGACGAAGGCGGCACCACCGACATTCGAAGGAATCGACGACGACCAAAGCATCGCGTGGCCTTCATAAGACGTCGGGGGCTCGTAAGTGCCGTAGTTGTAGTAAAAAACAGGCTCGCCCGTCGGCGCGACTTCATAAAAGCCCTCGCGAGGGATGTCGCTCACGCCTTTGGGGTTGAGTGCCAAAGCAAGCTGCTTGGCCGTGGGGAGGCCGCCGCGAGTCGCGCAATATCTGGTGGCATAAGCATGGGGTTTCCGACGAAGCCATCCATCCGACTTACGGGCGATCGGCCCTAAGCTCACCGTGGGCACCTGATCCAGACGCCGTTCAAACTCCGCGAGCTTTTTTTCAAGGTCAGCGATGCTGCTCTCCCGATTCTTGCACGTCTCGTCGGCGCGCGCAGCGCCGATCGACGGCGCACTCACTGCCAAAACTCCTACAAGGCCTAACGCCCACTTCGACTTCACCATGTCCATTCCAAGTGCAAGACCGCGACCAAGTAGTCTTCAGAGCTAACCTATTGATCCTGCGGAACCGAGATGTCTAAGTTTTTGACTGAAGTGTAGCTGTACATCTCGATGCCCGATTTAGGGTTTGGAGACAAAGGTGACAGTCAGGTTTTCTTGAGAGTACCGAGAACTCGGTACTCTCAAGTAAGATAGGTTTCCTGTCGATTAGCGGTGCAAGCCGCTGATTTCACAGCATGGCT
>CAYJTX010000486.1:0-2598 GCA_964372615.1 uncultured Bacteriovoracaceae bacterium
TGGCAGCAAAGCCCCGAGGCATCCTACTCGCCGGCAACTGGAAGATGAACCACGGACCTGCCGAGACGGGCGGCTACTTCGGAGAGCTCGGCACGCGCTGGACGCAGGCCCTCTCCACGCCGACGATCCGCGCGCTTCAGGCCGGGACGCTTCGCGCGTGCGTCTTTCCGCCGAGCGTGAGTCTCCAGGCCGCCGCGAGCCTCGCGGCCGCGCACGGAGTCGCCGTGGGAGCGCAGAATGCGCACTGGGAACGCAAAGGCGCCTACACGGGAGAGCTCTCGGGGCCCATGCACAAGGAGCTCGGGGTCGACTACGCGCTCGTCGCGCACTCCGAGCGCCGCCAGCACTTCGGCGAGACCGACGAGCTCGCCTGCCTCAGGACGTGCAGCCTGCTGGACCAGGGTTTTCGGGTGGTCCTCTGTGTCGGCGAATCCCGGGCGGAGCGCGAGGGCGGCCGCACCCAGGAGGTCCTCAGGCGCCAGATCGAGGGAAGCCTCTTCGCCGAGGCGGACCACGTCCGGCCGTACCTCGACGGGCAGCTCGTCATCGCCTACGAGCCGGTCTGGGCCATCGGCACGGGCCTCACCGCCACGCCCGCTCAGGCCGAGGAGGCCCACCAGTTCCTGCGAAAGCTGCTCTGGGACCGCTTCGGGATGGAGTCTTCAGGCCGAACCCCTCTCCTCTATGGAGGAAGCGTCACGCCCGAAAACATCGCGTCATTGCTCGCCTGCCCTAACATCGACGGCGCCCTGGTCGGGGGCGCGAGTCTCAAACCGGACGCCTTCCTCGCTCTTGTCGAAGCGGGGGGCGCCGCGCTACGGTAGGTGCCCTATGGCCACTCTGATCACCGGAATTCATCTCTTCGCCTGCTTCCTGCTTGTCGTCGTCGTCCTCGTCCAGTCGGGCAAGGGCGCTGATATCAGCGCCACCTTCGGCGGCTCGAGCCAGACGGTCTTCGGAAGCTCCGGCGGCGCGAATTTTTTCACGCGCTTCACGGCCGGCGTGGCGACGGTCTTCATGATCACCTCGATGAGTCTCACGCTCATGGGGAACCAGGGCAAGAAGAGCGTCTTCGACCGCATGAGCGGGGCACCTGTCAGCGCTCCCGCGGCCGCCTCGACGAGCGCGCCAGCCCAGCCGGCGGTGCCCGGAGTGCCTGCACAGGGGCAGCCCGCTCCCGCGGGCGACGGCACGAAGAAGTAGAAGCCCAGCTTGGACCTCAGGCTCCCGCCCGGCCCGAAGGGCCTGCCGATTCTCGGAAACCTGCCGGCGCGCAGGCGCGACCCGCTCGGCCTCTACCTGTCGGCCTTCCGCACCCATGGGGACGTCGTCTACCTGCCGATGGGTCCGATGCGCGTGATCCTGGTCTCCGACCCCGACCTCGTCAAGCGCGTGCTCCAGGACGCCACGAAGATTTACGTGAAAGGCTGGGTCTACCGCACGCTTCGGGGCCTCTTCGGCGACGGCCTGCTCACGAGCGAGGGCGAGGACTGGCGCAGGCAGCGCCGGCTCACGCAGCCGGCATTTCACCGCGCGAGCCTCGAGGCGATCGTTCGCGCGATGGACGAGTGCGTGGGCGAGACGCTCGAGTCCCTCTCTGCCTCGGAGAAAACCGGCGCTCCCGTCGATGCATTCGACGAGATGATGAAACTCACGCTCGAGATCGCGGCGCGCACGCTGCTCGGCTCAAGCATTCCGGAGGCCGAGAAGCGCGAGCTCTCAAAGCACGTGAGCTTCGTTATCCAGGAAGCCGACCGCCAGCTCCTCTCCTCGATTCCTCTTCCCGTCGGGTTCCCGACGCCCAGAAACCTCAGGACGAAGCGCGCGATCCGCGAGATCGACCGGGTGCTCTTCCGCGTGATCGAGGGGCGCCTGCGCGAGCCCGCCGACGCGCACCGGGACCTGCTCGGCCTGCTCATGGGCGCACGCGACGAGGAGACCGGGCAAGGCATGTCGGCGCGCCAGCTCCGAGACGAGGTCATGACCTTCTTCGTCGCGGGCCACGAAACGACGGCCAACGCGCTCTCCTGGCTCTGGATCCTGCTCTCGCAGCACCCGGAGGCGCGGCGCAGGGTCGAGCGGGAGGTCGCCGAAGAGTTCACGGGCCGGCCCGTCACGATCGAGACGCTCATGGGCCTGACCTGGTGCCAGGCCGTGATCCAGGAAACCCTGCGCCTCTACCCGCCGGCCTGGGTGCTCCCACGCGACGTCGTCGCCGACGACGAGCTCGGGGGCTTCGCCGTTCCCAAGGGCTCGATCGTCGTCGTCAGCCCGTACGTCGTGCACCGGCACCCGCGACACTGGGAGAATCCAGAGGGCTTCGACCCCGAGCGCTTTCTCGGTCCGGGCGGAAAGGAGCGCCACAAGTTCTCCTACTTTCCCTTCAGCGGAGGGCCCAGGCAGTGCATCGGCTCGCAGTTCGCGATGCTGGAGGCGACGCTGACCCTCGCGCGCGTGGCGGAGCGCTTTCGCCTCGACCTCGTCCCTACGGGAGCGACCCTGGAGCCCCGCGCGCAGATCACGCTCCGGCCGGATGGGCGCGTTTGGACGACCGTAAGAGAAAGGCGGTAGCCGCTAGCTGCGGTGCCTGAGCCGATT
>CAYJTX010000487.1:0-2593 GCA_964372615.1 uncultured Bacteriovoracaceae bacterium
GATCTACACGCCATATAACACACTCTTTCCCTACACACGCTCTTCCGATCTCGAGCGAGGTCAAGGGCGGCAAGTTCGATCCAGAGCTCTTTCAGGTCTTTCTCGAGGCGCGGGTTTACCAGCGATCGCTTGAGCACTCGAGGCGTAAGGCCGCCTAGGTTCTGTTTGACTGATCGGCGATCCTGGCTAGGATAGGCGCCATGAAACAAGCTCGAAATCTCGTTGCGAAGGTCCTTCTCCCGGCCCTGGCGCTTGCCGCGACTCCACCGCTTGCGCAGGCGAAGGACATGACCGCCGTGCTCAAGACGACCGCCGGCGACATCACCGTGAAGCTCTTCCCCGACAAGGCGCCCAAGACCGTCGAGAATTTCGTGGGGCTCGCCACTGGAAAGAAAGAGTGGACCGATCCCAAGACCGGAAAGGCGATGAAGGGGAAGTCCCTCTACAAGGACACGATCTTTCACCGTGTCATCCCCGGCTTCATGATCCAGGGCGGCGACCCGCTCGGGACAGGAACGGGCGGGCCCGGCTTCCAGTTCGAGGACGAGACGTCTTCTTCGGACTCGTTCGGCAAGCCCGGCATCCTGGCGATGGCGAACGCGGGACCGAACACGAACGGCTCCCAGTTCTTCATTACCGCTGGTCCGACGCCTCACCTCAGCGGCCGTCACACCATCTTCGGAGAGGTCACGAAGGGCATGGAAGTGGTGGAGAAGATCATCCAGGCCCCGCGCGGCCCGAACGACCGGCCCGACAAGCCGGAGAAGCTCAAGTCGATCAAGATCAAGAAGTAGCTAGAAGCTTCCGCCCAGGCCGAACGTTCCCGTCACGCCTCCGGTGTCAAGCGAGCCCGCGACCTGGACCTGCGCCGAGACGTGCGGGTTGGGATTCAGCATCAGATTGCCGAAGATTCTGCGGTCGTAACCGTCCTGGAAGGGAGCCGTGCCCTCGCCCAGATGCCCTTCGTACCCGGTGGTGAAGCCGACGAGGGGCGTGACGATCCCGGTTTCGATGCGGGTCCGCGCTCCGAAGCTGTCGTTGCCCGCGACCATGGCGGAAGCGATCCAGGCGGCGCTGCCGATGGAGTAGCGGGCCTCGACGGAGCCGAAGACGTGGTCTAGCGCGGGAATCGGCGCTTGCCAGGAGTTGTCGCGGATATCCAGGAGCCCGGGGCTGATCAGCGCACCCGCCCGGTACCGCATGGCGAAGTCGTCGGTCACCTGATGCTCGAGCACGAACTGCTGCCCGAGGCGGAGGTCGCCCTGGAAGCTCGTCTCCCAGTCGCTGCCGGCAAGCGTGCCGCCACCGACGAGCGCGCTGACGTAGACGCCCGTGTCGGACGTGAATCTCAGCCGATCCGTGATCTGAACCGCGGGCCGGAAGTGCTGGTCGAGCTGCAGGTAGCCGAAGGTGAAGTTCCGGTCGCCTTCCGCTCCGAGCATCGCCGCGTCGACGTACTGGTGGCCCACCAGGAGCGCGAGCTGCCCGGGCGTTGCGCCGCTCTGGCCCCACCTGAGCGTCGTTCCGGCGAAAACGTACTGCGCCCCGTTGCCGTCGCGGCCGTAGCCGAGCTGCGCGGTCTGGGCTCCGTCCGCAGACATCGCGAACTGTGCGCCCGCGAGAGTACCCCTTGCTCTCGCAAGGGGATCCATGTCGCGGATGTCGCCGCCCGCGGCGCGTCTCAGGAAATTCCCGAACTCGCTCTGCACCGTGGCGACGACCCGCCCGCCCGGCTCGGCGATCCGGTAAACGTAGGAGATGTCGCGAGGGCCCGCGAAGAGCGCGCGCGCGTCGCCGGCGCTGGCATCGTGGCGCTCGCCGTAGTTGAGCCGATAGACCCTGCTCCGGTCCTCGAGCGACTGGGCGACCGTCGTGACGTGGTACGTGCCTCCGATGGTGGCGTGCGAAACCACGAAGACGTTGTCGAAGCGGCCCGTGGCCGCGAGCAGCTGCGCCTGGCCTGACGCGATGTCGCGGCAGATCCCGGCCCAGGTCGCTCCGGTGGGCCCGGCGAGCGTGTCGTCGCCGCGGAAGCGGCGTTGCTCGTTGTCGCGCCCGTTGTTCAGCAGCTGCCCGAGCGTGACCGAACCCTGAGCGGACATACCCGCGGCGTTCCTCGCGTCGTCGTAACCTTCCACGAACTTCTTACCCATCATCTGCCCGACCGCGAGCCACTGCTCCTCGCTCAACCGTGGCCCATTCACGCGAGCATAGGCGATGGCCGCCTCCTCGCTTCCGGCGTTCAGGAGCGAGTGAAAAACCTGGATGGTCGCCATGTCCTCGTTCGAGTAGCCCGTGACCCCGACGCCCTCGAGCCAGCCGGCGAGTGCCTGGGGCGGAAGGTCCCGCACCAGGGAGTCAAAGGCGCCGTTGGCCCGGGCGCCGCCGACCTCCATGCAGGCCTGGTAAGAGCTGATCACGTCCGCGGCGGCATCGGCGGCGGGCATCGTGCAGCCCGTGGGAATCGAATCCAGCATCGAGCGGTATCCGGCGAGGAGCCGCGTCGGCGTGTCGGGGGGGGAACGATAGGGATCGGGGGTGTCTCCGAAGCTCTGCCACGCGAAGAGCCGGACGACCGGGGCACGCGGCGACT
>CAYJTX010000488.1:0-2587 GCA_964372615.1 uncultured Bacteriovoracaceae bacterium
GTTAGGCTCGACGCGCCAGGGCGGCTGACGCCGCCAGAGAGATGAAAAGCGCGATCACGTTCACTTGCAGGAGGCCTTCACCTCGGTTCGCAAACCTTCGTCTGAGCGCTTGACCGTGATTTTGAACGGCTGCTTCTGCGTTCGCGACCGTCCGTAGAAAGCGACGCGCGTCGCTCCCGTGAGGGTCGCCTCGCCCCACCTGGGGGAGGTCACCGCCAGGTCGGCCTGCCCGTCGCCCCGGAGCCTCAGCCGAGCCACATACCTGCGCGAGCTCGCCTCCTGTACCGTCTCGGCGTCCCCCTCGGGAGCCCTGAGGCGCAGGTCGGTGGCCAGTGTCTGCGTGGGCGCGCGCCCCGAGGCCCGCCGCGCCAGGGGTCCGCCCTCACGCACCTCAATCGAGCAGGAGTAATAGTACGCCCAGAACCCGGAGGGGGCGACGCGTCCCTCGGACAGGTCGTCGGCGCGGGCGGGAAGGGCAAGCAGGGCGATCAGTGGGAGCCAGTGGAATCGAGTCATGGGATTTCTCCGGTCGAGGAGGTCGAAATTCCTCGCAGGTAGATCGATAGGGCGTCACGGCGCGCGGTTTCGCGCTGGGAGGCCTCCGTCGCCTCGACTCCGGCGTTCAAGGCGGTCCAGCCCCGAGGCGGCATGGCACCGCTTGAAAGCTGGCCCGCGATCCGGTCGATCCAAGGGCTGGAAGCGCCCGCGGCCGTCGTATTGAGGAAAGTTCTGATCTCGGCGTAGTTGCGAGCGCCCCTCGTGCCGAACGGAAGGATCGGCTGTGCAATGCCGGAGGCCACGCTATGGCAGGCCACGCAGCGATCGAGCAGGAACTCGGCGACAGGCTTGACTTCGCTCGCCGTCGCGCCGCTGACGGATGCGGCGAGGCTGGTGATGGCGTCGCCCGAAGCCCCGGTCCCGGTGAGGACGTTGCAATAGCGGTTGAACGCATCGCTCCGTTCCAGGCGCGGAGCTTCGCTGCTGGGAGCCGGCGCGGCCGGGTCTGGCCCCATGGCAGTCAGGCTCATTCGTCGGAGGGCATTGCAGTCCCGCCCGACCTCCTCGTAGATCGCCTGCATCCCCTCTTGTTCCTGAAGCATGTCGAGGAACTGGTCGGAAAAGGCGAAGCTCGTATCGGCTACGTTGCGACCGAGGGTCATCGACCAGTTGCCCACCTGCACTCCGAAGGGCTCGAGCGCGTAACGCAGGGCCGCGATCGTCGTTGTATCCGACTCGGCCACGCCTCGCACGCCCCCTGGATCCGAGATCGCGGAGAAGTTTCCCTGAACGCCGTTGCGGGCGTCGCGCGAGACGCGCCGGGCTTCCCCTCGGGCCTCATCTCCGCCCATCCTTTCCACGGTGGTGAGATAAGAAGACATGTAATCCTCGTGGCGCTGCATCTTGTATTCGTCCTGCTGGGCGTGGTTCTGCCTCGTATGCTCCCGCACGGCGTCGAAAACGGCGGCCTCGCCCGTGCCGATCGGAACGCGGCCGCCGGACGGCAGATTGAGAGAAGTGCTGCTGACGAAGTGCGAGCGAGCGCTGTCGCGTACCCACTGCGGCAGGTACTCATTCGCCGAGGCGGCGTCGGCCGAGTTGCTGTCGCAGTAGAGCAGACCTGCCAGCGCGTACTTGAAGCGGCTGAACTCGGGATGGTTCTTCAAGCTCGTCGCGACCTGACACATGTTCTGGCCCGAGAGCTGGTCGAACGCCAGGTGCGAGGCTCCGGCCAGGTCGGAGGTCTTGATCGAGTAGTTGCGGTTCTCGCTGGTGGGGGGCGAGTGCGGGATCCGGAAATAGCCGTCGCGAGTCGCCTGATCGCGGATCGTCTGAAGCTGGGTCGGGAGGGGTGCCGGAGGTCCCGGCGCGTCCGGCAGCGGCCGGGTCTCGTTGGGGAGGTCCAGGATATCGAGGCGATCGGGCCGCGAATTCGTCCGAGCGCTGACGACCTGATCCATGAAGTTGAAGTAGGCGCGTGCGTTGCCGTCGAGCGCCGGCTTGACCGCTCCCGTGCTGATGCCGGTTCGCTGAGCGTCGCTCCAGCCGCTGTAGCCGTCGGGCGGCGGGTTGGTCTCGACATAGTCGTCGCGCGGGGGAATGACGCCGGCCCAGGCGCGATAGGAGTCCCAGTTCGGGCGCGGGTTGGGAGAGCGATGGCATTCGACGCAGCGGCGGCCCGTCAGGTCAACATGGCGCCCGCCCCGGGAGCGCGGGCTGAAGTCCACCTCCTGGTAGATGAAGCGGCCGGCCTTGCCGTCCCATCTCTGGATCTCGACCTTGTTGTACCCCGCGCTCTGCGGGTCGGTATTGAAGGTCACCCAGAGCTCGGAGTCGGGACTCTTGAGCAACACGCGCGGGAAGCCCGGCCGGGTCGTCTGAATGCTCTCGCTGCGGCCCATGATCAGGTAGTTGAGCTTGCCTGGGGCGCCCGTGTTGTTCTCGCGCAGGGTGGCACTCACCTGCTGGAGAAAGCTCTCGATCGTCACACCGTCCCGAACACGGATGGGGCTCGCTGTGGACGTCTGCTCGCTCCATCTCGGGCCGGTCAGGCCCCCCTCCACGATTCCGCTGAGCACCTGATTGAAGC
>CAYJTX010000489.1:0-2585 GCA_964372615.1 uncultured Bacteriovoracaceae bacterium
GAATCAGGCCCTGGTAGATTTCCGTCGTGAGGTCGGTGTCATCAGTGGGAAAGAGGCGGAGGAGGGTCCTGCCGCCCCCGGAATCACGCGTCGCGGAGGGGGCGCTCATCGTGACTCGCTCCGTATAACCGGCCGTGAGCGGTCCGAACCCACCGATCGGAAGCGTGCCTCGCGCCCGCGGGAGGAGGGGAAAGATGACCACGCTCGTGAGGAGGACAAGGAATGACGTGCTCACGCTTCGCGAGACGAAGTACCGCGGGAGCGGATCGTCGGCCCGTTCGGGCGCCCTCGCGCGGAGTTCCCGGTGGAGGAAGCCGCAGGAGATGCCGACGCTCGCCAGGAGCACGAAGAGCGCGATCGCAAGCGGAAGGTAGACCTCCACGGTCAGCGCCGAAGCCAGGATCAGCTCCAGAAGCCCGACGCCCAGGCGCCAACCTCGGTAGCGGTCGTCCCGCGGGCCGAACCAGAGCGCGGCGTGTGCGAGGGGCGCGGCGTGCGAGGCGACGATGACCGGGTGCACTCGGAGGCGGAGCACGGCGAAAACCCCGACCGCGACGATCGCGGCCAGGATGGGCAGAAGCGCGCGCGTTCCGAGGGGTCTCGCGCGACCGGCGCGCGCCGCCGCGGCGAGCCCCGCGCCGGCCGCGACTGCGAGCGCGACGGCGGAGGAAAGCTCGCCGGTGCCCGCGAGCGCCGTGAGCGCAAGGCCGTCGAGCCCCCAGGCGATGGCGGCGCTCCACTCTCCGGCGGTTCGCGGCGTGCGCGGGAGGTTCACGACGCGCGCACCTTCGCGAGCGCGTCGAGCGCGGGCCGACTTCCGCGAATCCGGCGAGTCCGGCCGGAGACGAGCTCGAGCTCGCCCTCGGGCTCGGCGGTCTCGACCGCCTCATGAAACTGCCTGGCCGCGTCCCGGACGCGGCCCTCGAACTCAGCTCCTTCCGAACCCCGGCAGTCGAACCGCACGCGCGGCGCGAGGCGGGGGGGCTGGTAGGGCCGCACCCAGAGGCTCTCTCCCTTCGCGCTGACGGACCAGATCACGCGGCGCAGGTCGTCGCCCTCCTGGAAGGGGCGTGCCTCGCCTTCGACGAGCTCCGTTCCGGCCGGTCGGCGCCGGACGCGCTCTCCCTCGGCGCCCGCCGTCGCTGTCGGGGAAACACGTTGCGGCCACACGAGACGCTCTCCAGGGGTGGATATCAGACGGATCTTTCGCGCGAACCCGAAAGGGTAGCTCGTCGCGATCCCAAGACACTGCCAGCGGTGCATTCCGCGTGTACTCAACCTCTGGTGCGAGCTCAGCTCTCCGGTCGAGCGGGGCTCGAGCCTGGGAAGGAAGCCGTAGGACTCGAAGCGCCCGCTCGTCCATTCCCCCACTTCGATGCAGAAGAGCGCGCCGCGGCTCTCGTTGCTGACGAGTACCGGGTCGCGGGTCGGCTCGCCCGCGACGGCCTGGGCCCGGATCACGCGGATTCGGACCGAGGAGATCGCGCGCTCCGAGAGCACCCCCGAGAGGATCAGGCCCGCGAGCAGCAGGCTCTCGACCAGGAAGAGCACGTTGTTGGCCGAGACGAGGGCGACGACCCCGAGGGCGATCGTGAGGAGCAGGTACCACTTGCCGGCGGTCGTGACCTCGAGCTTTCGCACGGCTCACCTCGGGGGCCGGAGCGTCTCGAGGGTCGCTCGCAGCACTTCGCGCTTTCGGCTCTGAGACGGGTCGCCATCGGCCAGGGTGATCCGGTGGGCGAGGCAGGGAAAGGACAGCGCGGTCAGATCGTCGGGGGCGACGAAGTCCCGGCCCCGAACGAAGGCCAGGGCGCGCGCGGCCGCGATCCACTGCAGGCCGCCCCTCACCGAGACTCCGCAGGCGACCTCGGTGCGCTCGCGGGTCGCCCGCACGACAGTGGTCGCGTAGGCGATGAGCGACGGGTCGACGAAGATCTTCCGGGCGCGCTCGCGCAGCTCGAGCGCGTCCTCGATCCGGTAGAGGCTCTCGCCGGCGAAGGGCGATACCGCGTCGGGCGGCGCGTGTTTTTCCGCCATCGCGCCGTAGATCGCGCCTTCGGTCGCGGCGTCTGGGCTCTCGACCGCGAGCGTGATCATGAAACGGTCGAGCTGGCTCTCGGCGAGCGGGTAAACGCCGTGGAACTCGAGCGGGTTCTGCGTCGCCACCACGAAGAACGGCCTGGGAAGAGGGTACGTTTTTCCGTCGATGGTCGCGGTTTCTTCGGCCATCGCCTCGAGGAGCGCGCTCTGGGTCTTCGGATTCGTGCGGTTGAGCTCGTCTGCAAGCAGGAAGTTGGCGAAGACCGGGCCCGGGCGGAACTCGAGCTCGTGGCCGGCCTTCTGTCTGAGAAACCCCACGACGTCGCTCGGCAGCAGGTCGCTCGTCATCTGGATGCGATGGAACACGCCTCCGAAGGCCTGGGCCATCGCCTTTCCAAGGGAGGTCTTTCCAGTGCCGGGCGGGCCCTCGAGCAGTACGTGGCCGCCTGCGAGAAATGCCGCGAGCGCCCGCTCGGTCACGTCGTCCTGCCCGCGGAGGTGTGAACGCAGGTACTTCAACACCCCCCCGACCGAGGGGGCGGAAT
>CAYJTX010000490.1:0-2579 GCA_964372615.1 uncultured Bacteriovoracaceae bacterium
TCCGATCTATCTCCGCAAGGACAAGATGGCGCTGCAGCGGCTGAAGGAAGCCGCGGAGAAGGCCAAGCACGAGCTCTCATCGACGACCCAGACGGACATCAACCTCCCGTTCATCACGGCCGACGCCTCAGGACCGAAGCACCTCAACCTCCAGCTCTCGCGCGCGAAGCTCGAGGCGCTCGTGGCGGACCTGATCGACAAGATGACGGGCCCCTGCGAGACCTGCGTCAAGGACGCCGGCATCGCCAAAAGCGACATCGACGAGGTGATCCTGGTCGGCGGCATGACCCGCATGCCGCGCGTGCAGCAGAAGGTGAAGGAGATCTTCGGCAAGGAACCGCACAAGGGCGTGAACCCAGACGAGGTCGTGGCGGTCGGAGCCGCGATTCAAGGTGGCGTCTTGAGAGGTGACGTGAAGGACGTGCTCCTGCTCGACGTCACGCCGCTCTCGCTCGGCATCGAGACTCTGGGCGGCGTGTTCACCAAGCTCATCGACAAGAACACGACGATTCCTTCCAAGAAGTCGCAGGTGTTCTCCACGGCGGCGGACAACCAGTCAGCGGTCACGATTCACGTTCTGCAGGGGGAGCGCGACTTCGCCGAGCACAACAAGTCTCTCGGCCGCTTCGACCTGGTCGGCATCCCTCCGGCTCCCCGGGGCATTCCTCAGGTCGAGGTGACTTTCGACATCGACGCGAACGGCATCGTCCACGTCGGAGCGAAAGACCTGGGCACGGGCAAGGAGCAGTCGATCAAGATCACCGCCTCGAGCGGTTTGAGCGAGGACGAGATCAAGAGGATGGTCAAGGAAGCCGAGGCCAACCGAGGAGAGGACGAGAAGCGCAAGGAAGTCGTCAATGCCCGCAACACTCTCGACGGCCTGATCTATACGATCGAGAAGACCGTGAAGGAAAACGGCGAGAAGATCGACGCCGACACGAAGAAAAAGGTCGAGGAGGCGCTCGTCGAGGCGCGCAAGCACATCGACAGCAAGGACGCCGACGCGCTTCGCAAGGCGACCGAGCAGCTCACGACCGCGTCGAACAAGATGGCTGAGCAGATGTACAAGTCGGCGGGCTCCGGTCCGCAGCCAGGACCAGGCGGCGATCCTGGAAACGGGAGCGGGCCGGACGCGCAGGGCTCGGGCCCGGCCGGAGGCAAGAAGGCGGACGACGAAACCGTGATTGACGCCGACTTCAAGGAAGTCTGAGGCCAGGCCCCCCCATGGCGGCCAAACGCGACTACTACGAAGTATTGGGAGTCTCTCGAGCCGCCTCTCCCGAGGACCTCAAGAAGTCCTATCGCCGACTCGCCGTACAGCACCATCCGGACAAGAATCCCGGCAACAAGAAATCCGAGGAGCGCTTCAAGGAGCTCTCCGAGGCCTATGAGGTCCTCTCCGACGCCAAGCGGCGCCAGATGTACGACCAGTTCGGTCACGCGGCTGCCGGAGGCGGAGGGGGCCCCGAAGGCTTCGGGGGCATGGGCGGCTTTTCGGGGGGCGCGAATTTCAACGACATCTTCGGCGATATTTTCGGGGATATCTTCGGCGGTTGCGCCGCAGGTGGTCGCGGACGACGCGCCCGCTCGCGATCCGGAGCGGATCTCAAAACCTCCATCGACCTCACGTTCGAGGAGGCCGCGTTCGGGGGAGAAAAGGTGCTCGAGGTGGCTCGAGCCTCCCGCTGCGAGACGTGCTCCGGCTCGGGTGCGAGGGCGGGGACGTCGCCCGAGTCCTGCTCTCAGTGCGGAGGCCGGGGCGAAGTCAGCTATCAGCAGGGATTTTTCGCGATCACGCAACCCTGCCCGCGATGCCGCGGAGCCGGGCAGGTCATCCCGAATCCTTGCCCGCCCTGCGCGGGAACGGGACAGGTCCGGAAAAAGTCCCAGATCGCGGTCAAGGTCCCCGCGGGCGTCGATACCGGCCAGCGTCTCAAGCTGACCGGGGAAGGAGAGGCCGGGGAACGAGGCGGCCCATCGGGCGACCTCTACGTGCTCATCAATATTCTTCCCCACGATTTCTTCACGAGGGAGGAGTTCGACGTCGTCTGCGAGGTGCCCGTGACTTTCGTCCAGGCAGCGCTCGGAGCTTCAGTCCAGGTCCCGACGCTCGAGGGCAAGGTGGAGCTCAAGATTCCACCGGGCACTCAATCGCACCGGGTACTTCGCCTGAAATCCAAGGGTCTGGCCCGGCTTGGGTCCTATGGCCGAGGAGACCAGCTCGTGCGCGTCATCGTCGAGACACCGAGTCATTTGAATGCCGACCAGCGCGAGCTTCTTCGGAAGTTCGAGACCGCCGCGGGAGAAACCGCCCACCCCAGGCATCACAGCTTCTTCGAGAAGGTTCGAACCTTCTTCGGGTGAATTTCCGGCGACGGCGGGATAGCTTCGGAAAGCGAAGATGGCCGGAACCGGGTTGAACTCCTCACTCGTGATCGCGCTTTCCCTCATGGCGCCCGTGGCCTGCGCTACGGGCGGGTTCGGCTCCGCTGGAGACGACGTCGACCGGGCCGCGCTCGAGAATCCCGGCCTTCTGAAGGGTCGCGAAGCCACCGAGTACCAGGAGATCCAAAACCTCT
>CAYJTX010000491.1:0-2571 GCA_964372615.1 uncultured Bacteriovoracaceae bacterium
ATCCCTGGCCCCGCTCGGCTAAGCTCGGAGGAAGGACGGTCCCAGCTCCCAAGCGCCTTCTTTAGAACCCTGCTCAGCTCTCCGTGCGCCGGAACCCGAGGAGCGCCTGCCGCGCGACTTCGCGATCGTACGCCAGGCGGACGTGATAGACGAAGAGGAGGCCAGCGACCTGGGAGTCCTCCGTCAGCACGACCAGGCAGGGCATCTGGTCAAAGAGCCCGATCGTCTGGGAAAGGCGGTCGGTCGCGCGCACCGTGCGAGCGCGAAGACCCGAACGATAGAGAAGGTCCTTCGCCTCGAGCAGTGAGGAGAGAGGAAGGTTCGCGGCCAGAGGATCCTGCGCCTTCCAGCCCTCCTGGACCATCTCGACCGTCAGAATTCCTCGGTACTGCCCCCGCGCGCTCACCACGGGCAGGAACGGGTAACGCGACTGGAGGAGCCGGGAATGCGCCTGGGCGACCGACTCGTGCTCGAGCACGACCTCGTGGTCCTTCACCATCGCGTCCTGCACCACGACGGAGTCGAGCACGCCGAGTGAGCGCCCCCCCTCGATCGGAAGCCCGCGCATCTCCAAGTCCCGCTCAAACCAGGAACGCAGGCCGAAGAGCCGTCTCACCCCCCGGCCGGCGTAGGCCGCGAGAAAGACCGGCGCGAAGACCTCGATGTTCCCGCCCCACTCGTAAGCCACGACCGCGCCCGAGAACGGAGCGCCCAGAACCGCGCCCCAGAGCCCCGCCGCCCCCGACAGTCCCGCGATCGCCATGCTCCCGATCACCGAATCCGGTATCGCCGCGTGAAGGAGGAGTCCTCCCATCGCGCCCATCAGCCATACCGGCCAGAAGACGCCGATCGATCCGAACGCCGAGGCGACGAGAGTCACCGACACGGTCGTCGCGGTCAGAATGAGCGCGAGCTCCGGCGTCGTCATTCTCCCCAGGAGCGCGTCTGAGAGCAGCCGATGGGCCGGCGCCTGCGCATCCCGCACCGCGAAGTAAACCAGGAACAGGAGCGCGCCTCCCACGACCGGCCGGAGCCACTGTCTCGCGCCCAGGAGCTCGTCCAGGCTCGAACGACCGAAGCGCGTGAAAACCAGCAGGAGGGTGCCGGCCGCGCCCACCCCAAGGCCGATCACGGGCGACATCACCCAATCCCGCCAGCCGGCCCCCGAGGCCCCCGCGATCGCTCCGCCCTTCCCGATGAGCTCTCCGCCCAGTGCTTCCTGCAGCATCCCGGCAGGCAGCAGCATCAGGTCGATCCCGCGCGAAGCGAGAAAAGCGACGATGGCAGTGGTAGCGACTGAGATCGCCCTTCCTCCCAAGCCGAGCTCGACCGTCACCAGCACCGCTCCGAAAGGCGCTCCCATCGAGGCCGCGATTCCAGCGGCCAGCGCCGCCGCCACGTCGGTCCGCCGCCGCTGCTCGAACCAACGCGAGGAGCGAGCCTGCGCTCCGAAGGAAGCGGCGTGCCCGACCTCCGAGGCCGCGCCTTCGGGCCCGACCGCCACCCCGAAGAGCGACAGAAGCCAGGAGATCGCTCCGCGCACGGCCCAGCACGCGGGCCTGACCGGGTCGGCCGGGGAATGAACATGCAGAAAGAGATCGGCCGTTCCGTCGTAAACGCAGCTCGTGGGCCGACGCGCGAGCAGCACCTTCTGGAGCAGCACCGCCACTGCCGCCACTCCGATCAGGGCCGCCGGGAGCGTCCACGCCGAGCCGGGCAGGTACGCGCGAATCAGCCTGGGTGACGACGCGACCACCGCCGCGATCAGTCCGATCCCGACCGTTTGCATCATTCGACGGTCACGCTCTTGGCCAGATTCCTGGGCTTGTCGATGTCCGTCCCCTTGAGCAGGGCGAGCTCGTACGCGAAGAGCTGTACGACCGGAGTCATGAAAAACGGAAGCAGCGCAGACTCGAACGCTCCCGTCTCAGGCAGCGGGATCCAGTGGTCGCAGAGACGTCGGAGCCCTTCGTCCGTCCGCCCCCCGACGCCGACGACACGCGCGCCGCGAGCCTTCACCTCCTCGAGGTTCGAGATCGTCTTCTCGCGCCAGGCGTCCTGCGGCGCGAGAACCACCACCGTCATCTCCCGATCGATCATGGCGATCGGTCCGTGCTTCATCTCGCCCGCCGCATAGCCTTCCGAGTGCACGTAGGCGATCTCCTTGAGCTTGAGCGCGCCCTCGAGCGCGACGGGATAGGCAGGCCCGCGACCGATGAAGAAAAAGCCGCGCGAATCCTGGAGTGCCTTCACCGTCGCCCGCACCGCCGGGAGCAGCGGCCCCGACTCCTCGAGGTAGATTTTTAGGAGGTGAGGCAGTTTCACCAGATCGCTGAAGAGGCGCTCGATCTCGCCGCGATCCGCGCGACCCGAAGCGAGACCGAGGTAGCCCGACCAGAGAAGAAGCGTCAAGAGCTGCGCCGAAAAGGCCTTCGTCGAAGCGACTCCGATTTCCGGGCCCGCCGACGTGAAGAACGTCGCATCGGCCTCGCGCGAAATCGTGCTGCCCCGCACGTTGGTCAGCGCGAGGGTCGGCACCTTCCGTCGCTTCATCTCTCGGATCACGGCTAG
>CAYJTX010000492.1:0-2507 GCA_964372615.1 uncultured Bacteriovoracaceae bacterium
AGACAGCCGACGGTGGAACTCTCTTCCTCGACGAGATCGGCGAGCTTTCTCTCGGGATCCAGGCCAAGCTCCTGCGCTTCCTTCAGGAAGGCGAATTCTACCGGATCGGCGGAAAGAAGCCGATCAAGGTCGACGTCCGCGTCGTCAGCGCCACGAACCGGGACCTCGAGCTCGAGGTCAAGGAAGGGCGCTTCCGAGAAGATCTCTTCTATCGCCTGAACACGATCACGCTGCGCATGCCTCCGCTGCGAAAGCGCCGGGAAGACATCGCGATGCTGGTCGAGTTCTTCCTGAAGAACTCCCGCTTTGGCGGCGCGGCGCAACAAATTCGCCGAATCGACCCACGCGTCATCGAAGTCTTCCAGAATTACGGCTGGCCCGGAAACATCCGCGAGCTGCAGAACACGATCGAACGCCTCAAAATCCTGGCGGAAAACAACGAAATCAAGCTCGAGGACATCCCCTTCGGAATCCGCATGCCGAAGACGAGAACGGAAGCGTCGGACTTCACGCTCGACATGTCGCTTGACGAGGTGGAGAAGAACCACATCCTGCGTACTCTGGCCTATAATCACGGCAACAAGACCAAGACGGCTCATAGCCTGGGAATCACGATCAAGACCCTGTATAACAAGCTGCATCGCTACGGTATTCACGGGGCGCCCCAGGGCGCGAGCAGCGAGCAGCAGCAGGCGAAGTGAAAAGCGGAAGCAACGGCAGCAGTATCCCGAAGGAGCATCCACATGGCAGCGAAACTGGCAGCAAAGGCGAAGAAGAGCGCAAGAATCCTGAAGGCTCCGGCCAAGGTCGAGTCGAAAAACTCGCGCGCCAGCGCGGGTCCCGCGTCGAAAGCGGACAAGAAGCTCCTCGCCAAGGGAGCCCCTGCCCCCATCACCGCGGCCGTTGAAGGTTCCGTCGACCCCGACGAGGCCGAGGAAGCCGCCGACGCGGCGAACGCGAGCGCGGCTTCGGCCGGAGGGAACGCCGCGGCCGTCGCCGCCGCCGGATCCACCGAGATGTCGGCGTCCTTCAAGAATTTCCGGCATCACCCGGACATGGAGAATTTCTACCGGTTTATTTACGAGAACGACCTCAGGCTCGAGGCGCGCGTGATTCTCGACGAGCTCATGTCCGAGAAAACCAAGCGCCGGGCGCTTCGTCAGGCGCGCGCGCAGGCGCACTGAGAAGATTCGCGGAAACGGATCGGAAGACGCGATCCAGGTCTCCTCGTTTCCGAGGTCCAGATCGCGTCCCGGTCCGACCTTGGCTGCCGGGAACCATTCCGGTCGTTATGTTTCCCGGCTTACCAGCGTCTTCAGAGGTCGACCCTGCCCCCAGGGGCACGTCTCGCGCCAGCTGTCCGGGTGACAGTTTCTACCGGAATCTGACACCCTTCGCGGAGGGACGAACCTCGGTAGCCAGCCACCCCTCGAGGAAAGCGCGAAGAGCGGCCAGAATCGAATCCTCGGAGAAGCGCTCGCGAAACTCAGGATCGTGCCAGCGATGCCAGATTCCAAATCTCGCGGACAGAAAAGTCTCCGCAAGGAGCTCTCGCCTCGCCGGGTCGGCGATCGCAGCTACGGGAATCTCGTCCACGAATTTCCCGATGAACTCCGTCTCGACCTGGCGAATTCGGGTTCCGAGCGCGTCGTCCCGACCCCGATGCCGGAGGTAGAGAGTGACGATGAACGGCCACCTCAGAACATCGCGGAGGGCCTTTCTGTTGGAAGCGATCACGCCTTCCACCCATTCCCGGGAATCGCCGTAGACCCGCCGCGTCCCTAGCTCGCCGAACTAGCGCGCGAAGTGGGTCACCACATGCTCCAGCAGCGCGCTGCGGTCGGCTCCCAGGTACTTGTAGATCCAGCCGCGAGAGAGGCCCGCCCTTCGGGCGATACTCGAGTAACTCAGAAGCTCCGGATCCTGTGCGCGAAGCATGCTCCGCGCGACCGATTCAGCGACCCGGGAGAGCTTGTCCTGCTTGGCTACCATGGCTCCGTGGCTCATAGACCAGGGCCGGCGCGTTGAGAACCGCCTTGAACTCACCGTGTCGATCTGGTTTGATCGCCGAGCTTTTCGTGGCCCTTTTCAGGGCCTAATACCTAAGGAGCAAGATCAGGTATGAAGTACGGACGCCTCTATAATTTCAGCGCAGGCCCCGCCAACCTTCCCGAGTCGGTCCTCGAGCGGGCCCGGGACGAGATGCTCAACTTCGGCAACTCGGGAATGTCGGTGCTCGAGATGAGCCACCGCTCCAAGGCCTTTGACGAGGTCTTCGCCTCGGCAACGGCGGTCGCGCGCGAGCTCCTGGGAATCCCGGACACGCACGAGGTCCTCTTTCTTCAGGGCGGCGCGAGCCTGCAGTTCTCGATGGTACCGATGAACCTCTACCAGGCCGGCAAGCCGATCGATATGATCCACACCGGCTACTGGTCCGAGATGGCCCTGAAGGAGGCCAGGAAGTCGGCCGAGCTTATCTCTATATTTTACACAATGACTTGCACGAC
>CAYJTX010000493.1:0-2506 GCA_964372615.1 uncultured Bacteriovoracaceae bacterium
GTTGAAGCGGCGGAACTCCTCGTCGTAAAGCCCGGTGCTGAGGCCTCTCTCGTAGTTCGGAGCCGGTGTTTCCATCGATGAGTGGGTCATGCTTCATTCCTCTGGTCCGGGCGGTGTTCCCGCCGGCGCCTCGGGCGGGTCGACTCCGGGGCTGTCGTCCGCATTGGGAACGAACCCTTCGGCTTCGTCGTCCGGTGTGACCTCCGGCGAAACCTTCAGCGCTTGCCCCGTGCCGCGGAGTCGGGCGGAGAGGACTTTTTCGCCGTAGAGATCCGGGAAGTAATTCTCCAGATACGTCTTGATCACCGTGCGCGCGATCGGGGCCGCGCCCGCGGAGCCCGAGCAGGCATGCTCCGCGATGACCGCGACCGCGATGACCGGATCCTTCACCGGGGCGAAGCCCGCGAAGATGCCGTGGTGCCGGTCACGAAACTTCATGTTGACGCACTTATGGTAAATCTTGTCCGCGGCGATGCGGATGACCTGCACCGTGCCCGTCTTCCCAACGAAATCCATTCCCGGCAGGCGCTGGTGGAACGCGGTGCCGAAGGGCGAGTTGACGACCCCCCAGAGGCCCTGCGTCACGAGCTCGTAGGTCTTGGGAAAAAGACCCGTCTTCTCGATCAGCTGGGGCTTGAGCTCCTCGAGGGTCTGGCCCTCAAAGGATTCGATCTCCTTGACGAGCGACGGGCGCCAGAGCGTTCCGCCGTTCGCGATGGATGCGTAGAGGTTCGCGAGCTGAAGCGCCGTGGTGAGAACGAAGCTCTGGCCGATCGCGACCGAGAGAGTCTCGCCGGGGTTCCAGATCTGATTGAAGCGACTCTGCTTCCAGGCTTCCGTCGGGACGAGGCCCGGGACTTCCCGGGCGAGCGGAACCCCGGTCTTGCGTCCCATGCCGAGATGGACCGCCCACTTCGCGAGGTCGTCCACGCTCTTGAGCTTCTGCGAAACCCGGTAAAAAAAGACGTCGCAGGACTGGGTGATCGCGCTCACGACGTTCACCTCCCCGTGGCCTTGCTTCTTGTGGCAATGGTAGACCCGATTGCCGACGCGGATCGATCCGGTGCAGCGAACGCGGGTGGTCTCGTCGATCACTCCCTCCTGGAGGCCCGCGATCGCGGTGACGACCTTGAAGACGGAGCCGGGGGGGTAGTGGTCCTGGAGCGTCTTGTCCCGCAGCGGTCGATTCTCGTTCGACAGGAGCTGCTGCCAGAGGGCGGAGGGAATGCCCCGCGAGAATTCCGTCGGGTCGAAGGCCGGGCGGGAGATCATCGCCAGCACTTCTCCGCTCCTGGGATCAATGGCGACGAGGGAGCCGCTCTTGTCGCCGAACGCCTTGGCGGCGGCAAGCTGCAGATCCTGGTCGATCGTGAGGATGAGGTTGCGGCCCGGCACGGCGGGCTTCTCGAGCGACGCCTCGAGTACGCGTCCCTTGCTCTTCCCGAGCTTCGTGCGGCCGAGAGCGTCGACCTCGACCATGCGCTCGCCGTCGATTCCACGCAGAGTGCCCTCCATCTGCTTCTCGAGACCGAACTTGCCGACGCCGTCCCCGAGCTTGTATTTCGCGGGGTTCCCCTTGTTCATCCGAGGCAGCTCCGTCGGGCTGACCTCCCCGATGTAGCCCAGCAGGTGTGCCGCCACGTCGCTGAAGATGTTTGTCCGCTTGATCTCCTCCGTGACCTGGACTCCCGGCATGTCGATCTTCCAGGACTCGACCTCGGCGACCTCGTCGCGGGTCAGATCGGTCTTGATCTTGACGGGGAGGAACGACGCCTGGCTCTTGGCCTTGGCGAGGGTGGCGTTGATTTTGGCCTCGGGCATCTTGAGCTGCCGAGCCAGAAGGCGAATGACCTCTCCCTGGCGCTTCGACTCCTTGAGATACTGCGGAATGATCTCGAGGTCGAAGGCCGGGCGGTTGTCGATCAGGAGCTTGCGGTTGCGATCGAAGATCATGCCGCGCGGAGCGGCCATCTTCACCTTCTTGATCCGATTCTCCTCGGAGTACTGGCGCATTTTCTCGCCATTCAGGATCTGGAGGTAGACGAGGCGCGAGAGCATGAGGCCGAGACCGATGAAGACGGCCGCGTAAAGGAATTTGAAGCGGTCCTGGAACTCCCGGATCTGCTCTTCCTGGCCGAGAAAAGCCATCGACTCAGATCCCCTCGCCCTCGAGGCGAAGCTCGTCCTCGAGGGTCTGCAGGGCGCGCTCGTCCTTGTAGGTCGCCAGGTCGAACCGCTCAAGCCAGCGGAAGACCCAGATCGCCGTGACGGCTGCCATGACGGCTCCGGGAAAGAGCAGCGCGAGCGTGTGGCGCCACTGATTGCGGGCGAGTCCCATCAAATGCAGCACCCCGAGGTTCAGGAGCTTCCAACCGATCGAGGCGGCGAGCGTCAGGACCACGAGGGACGAGAGACTCCGGAGGACGAAGACCCGCGAGGACGCCCGGACGCCGAGGTAGACGGCCATGTAGGCGATCATGAACAGGCCGGACGGCGCGCCGCTGTG
>CAYJTX010000494.1:0-2503 GCA_964372615.1 uncultured Bacteriovoracaceae bacterium
TTCGAGCCCCGCGAGCTCGTCGCGCGCGTGCGCGCCCATCTTCTGGTCGTGAGCGGCCGCGAGGCCCCCCCCGAAGTCCCCGGCGCGGGCGTGACGCTCGACCCGCGCTCCCGCGAGGTCCACCACCGGGGGCGAGCGGTCTCGCTCACGCGAACCGAGTTCGACCTGCTTCGAATCCTCCTGGAAAATCCTAACCAGGTTTTTTCCCGCGCTGAGCTGCTCAACAAGGTCTGGGGCTATCAGAACTATCCGACCACCCGGACCGTCGACACCCACGTGCTTCAGCTCAGGAACAAGCTCGCCCCCGAGCTGATCGAGACGATGCACCGGATCGGCTACCGGCTTCGCGCGCGAATTGACGGAAATTTTGCAAGCCCATGACAAACGAAGACCGCGAACACGCGAGAAAAACGGAAAGGAGACAGTCATGAAAAGTACACAGCTGATTCCGCTTCTGTTCTTGCTGCCGGCCACCGCGGGGGCCCTGGGCCTCGCCGCCGACCCATCCTCGCCGCTCGAGACGGCCCAGAAGGCCTACCTCGAGCGGGACTATGCGACGATGAGCACCGCCATGCGAAAGGCGCTCGAGTCCCCGCGGACCGGCCCGGTCGAGCGCGAGAACCTCTTCGGCCTGCTCGCGGCGACGTACCAGGCCAGGGGCTACGAAGGCATCCCGGCCGACTGGAAGCTCCCGCCCGAGATCACGAAGATGAAGATTGTCGTGAACAGAATTCTTCGCGATCTTCCGCGCTACTCCTTTCGGGTGCAGGGTGAGACCGCGGCGATCGGTACGATCCGCCAGCTCCGAGTCACCCGCTATCCCGATCAGGTCGTTCTCGACCGAAAAGCAGGGCTCGGTGAGTGGGAGGAAAGGCTCAACGAGGATGGCGACGCGGAGTACGAGCTCTGCGGGGCGAGAACCCAGGCGCCGGTCGCGGCGGGCCTCTACCTGCTCCGGATCGAGCTCGCGAGCGGCTCCGCCGTCGACGGCTGGTTCATCCTCGACCCCGAGGTGAACTCCACCGAGAGTCCGGCGCTGAGCTCACCGTCGTACGGCCAGCAGTTCACGACGACGCGTCCGATGTTCTCGTGGGCGGATTTTCGCTCCCCACAGTACAAGCCCTTCGAGCGACGCACGGTCTGGATGGCCGTCACGAGGGCCGATCCGCCCGCCTACGACTGGGACGTCCACTGGTCCTTCTACGCGGACGCGCCCACGCTGACCGACATCACCGTCGGCGCGGCGCCGGGCGAGCATCTCGCGAAGCCGCTCACCACCGGAAATTACGCCTTCTACCTCAATTATCAGGAACGCAGGCGGTTCGGAGATCTCATCCTCGTGCGGGCCAGCGCGGCGCTGCACCCGTTCTCGATCCGCTGAGCAGTTCGCACGGGCCAGGTACCGGTTCGCCGGGCCTGGCCCTCTCTCAGTTCCCCGTTTCAGCAACCCGCTAGCCCGCTAGGCGACCGTCACGCGCGAATCGAGGTAAACGTCCTGGATCGCGTGGACGAGGGCGAGCCCCTCTTTCCAGGGCCGCTGGAACGCCTTGCGCCCGGCGATGAGTCCCATGCCCCCGGCGCGCTTGTTGATCACGGCCGTGCGCACGGAGTCCTGGAGGTCGCTCTGGCCCTTGCTCTCTCCGCCCGAGTTGATGAGCGGGATCCTGCCCATGTAGCAGTTCGCGATCTGGTAGCGGCAAAGGTCGATGGGGTGGTCGCTCGAAAGCTCGGAGTAGACCTTCTCGTGGGTCTTTCCGTGCTTCGTGGCCTTGTAGCCCCCGTTGTTCGTCGGGAGCTTCTGCTTGATGATGTCGGCCTGGATCGTCACACCCAGGTGGTTGGCCTGGCCCGTGAGGTCGGCCGAGGAGTGGTAGTCGACGCCGTCGACCTTGAAGCCACTGTTGCGGGTGTAGCACCAGAGAATCGTCGCCATCCCCAGCTCGTGGGCCGCGGAGAACGCCTCGCTCACCTCGCGAAGCTGACGCGCGCTCTCGGCCGAGCCCCAGTAGACCGTCGCGCCTACCGCCGTCGCGCCGAGGTTCCACGCCTGCTTCACTGTCGCGAACATCGTCTGGTCGAAACGGTTCGGGAGGCTCAGGAACTCGTTGTGGTTGAGCTTGAGAATGAACGGGATCCTGTGCGCGTATTTTCGAGCGTGCAGGCCCAGGATCCCGAGCGTGGTCGCCACCCCGTTGCAGCCGGCCGCCAGCGCGAACTGGATGATCTTCTCGGAGTCGAAGAACACGGGATTCGGCGAGAAGGAGGCTCCCGCCGAGTGCTCGATTCCCTGGTCGACGGGAAAGATCGAGGAATAGCCGGTGCCCGCAAGTCGCCCCGAGTTCGCGATCGCGCTCAGACTTCGCAGCACCGGGGCGGGGCGATCGCTCCAGACCATGACTTCATCCACCCAGCTCGGCCCCGGAAGCGTGAGCGCCTCCTTGGCGATGGTCTTGCATCGGTGCTCAAGCAGGTTGCGCGCCTCGGATCCCAGAATATCTTCTAG